>CAXTNB010000177.1:147-6081 GCA_964245385.1 uncultured Acetobacteraceae bacterium
CCCCGCCCGCCGGCGGGCCGCTTACCCCCACTTACACCCCCCCCCGCGCCCCGGGCGCCACCACCAGCGCCAAGCGCGCGCTGCTCTCGGTCAGCACGTCGGGCCGCGGCTCGAAGCGCAGGCGCGTGCTGCGCACGCGACGGTCCAGCCCCTCGTAGGCGAGCAGCACGCTGTCCGGCTCCAGCACCGGGGCGGCCATCTCGCCGTGCCGGGCGCGCGGGGTGCCGCGCGCCTCGAACAGGTCGGCGAAGTCCGCCGCGAAGCCGATCTCGACGCTGGTCCGGCGTGCCACCACGTCGTAGTTGCGCAGCACCAGCCGCTTGTAGCAGGTGCGATGCCACAGGAAGTGGGTGCGACGCAGGTGCAGCAGGTCGTGGGCGAGCATCCCGCCGTCGGGCAGCAGCTTCATGTCCGGGTTGGTCAGGTCGCACGACAGGGTGGCGTTGTTGTCGCGCAGCGCCGAGGACAGCAGGATCGGCGGCGCCCCCTGCAGGGTCAGGGTGAGTGCCGAGAGGTGGCGGGTGTCGAGGAGGTAGATGCCGTCGGCGATGCCGGGGCCGTGCAGGATGTTGCCGCTCTGGTCGAACACGCCGAACATGTCGCCGTGCTTGAGCGTGTGCAGCCGGCGCTCCGACAGCACCGAGGTGGCGCCGACGGCGTAGGCGTCCGGGACCGCCGGCCTGTCGGCCGAGGCTGCGGCGGCGTCCTGCTGGCTGTCCATGGCACAGCTCCTCCTGCGATCGCCCGTCATCGGCCGTCATCCGCCGTCATCGGCCGGGTCGGCGTTACGGTTAGACGAAGCCGCCGCAACCGGCCATAGCCGACAACGTTGCTTCTCCGTCATGGCCGCAGAATCACCCCGCAGGGCCTCGGGCGCCGAGGCGACACCCGCCTACGCGCGCAAGCGGGACTTCGCCCGCACCCCCGAGCCCGCCGGCGCCGCGCGCGCGGTGCCCGCGGGTGCCGCGATCTTCGTCGTGCAGAAGCACGCCGCACGTCGGCTGCACTGGGATTTCCGGCTCGAGCACGACGGCGTGCTGTGGAGCTGGGCGGTGCCCCGCGGCCCGTCGATGGATCCCAGGCACAAGCGGCTGGCGGTGCACGTCGAGGACCACCCGGTCGACTACGCGGGCTTCGAGGGCACCATCCCCGCCGGCAACTACGGCGCGGGCGTCGTCGAGCTGTGGGACCGCGGACACTGGGCGCCGCTGGGAGGCGATGCGGACGCGGACCTGCGTCGCGGCGAGCTGAAATTCACCCTCGACGGCCAGCGCCTGCGCGGCGGCTTCGTGCTGGTGCGGCTCAAGCCGAAGGCCGGCGAGCGGGCCGAGAACTGGCTGCTGATCAAGGAGCACGACGCCGCGGTGGCCGACGGCGCGGATGCCGCGGTGCTGGAGCAGACGCCGGCGCCGCGCGGCGTGCCGGCCCCTCCGCCCCCCGGCCTGCCCGAGACGCAGGCGCCGCAGCTGGCGACCCTGGTCTCGACGCCGCCCGCCGGCCCCGGCTGGATCAGCGAGATCAAGTTCGACGGCTATCGCATGCTGTGCCGCAAGCAGGACGCAGCGGTCACCCTGATCACCCGCAACGGGCTCGACTGGACCGCGCGGGTGCCGTCGCTGGTGCGCGCGGTGGCGGCACTGCCGGTGCGCACCGCCATGCTCGACGGCGAGCTGGTGGCGCTCGACCGCCAGGGGCGCAGCTCGTTCGCCGCCCTGCAGGCCGCACTCGCCGGCGGCCGCACCGGCCGGCTGTGGTTCTAAGCCTTCGACCTGCTGCACCGCGACGGCGCCGACCTGCGTCCCTGCCCGCTGCGCGAGCGCAAGCAGGCGCTCGCCGAGCTGCTGGGTGCCGCGCCGGAGGCCGGCCCGATCCGGATCAGCGAGCACCTGACGTCGGAGACCGCGCGGGTGCGGACCGAGGCCTGCAAGGCCGGGCTCGAGGGCATCGTCTGCAAGCGGCTCGACGCGCCGTACCGCGCCGGGCGCGGGCGCGACTGGCTGAAGCTGAAGTGCGACGACCGCGACGAGTTCGTGATCATCGGCAGCACCCCGCCGCAGGGCCGCCGCGACCACCTGGGCGCGCTGCTGCTCGGCCGCTACGACGAGGGCGGCGGGCTGCGCTTCGTCGGCGGCGTCGGCACCGGCTTCTCGGCCGCCTCGCTGCGGCTGCTGCACGAGAAGCTGCAGCCGCTCTCCAGCAGGACGCGGCCGCGCGGGTTGCAGCACGGCGAGGCGGCGCCGAAGGGCGCGCGCTGGGTCAGGCCCGAGCTGATGGCCGAGATCCGCTTCGCCGGCTTCACCGACGACGGCATGCTGCGCCACGCGAGCTTCCTCGGCCTGCGGGAGGACAAGTCGGCCGACGAGGCGCGGCCCGCCGCCCAGGTGGTGATCGCCGCCGCCCCGCGGCTGCGCGGCACGCGCGAGGTCGGCGGGCAGCGCCTGACCCACCCCGACCGCCTGCTCTGGCCGCAGGGCGAAGCGGCTGCCGGCATCAGCAAGGCCGATCTCGCCGGCTACTGGCACGCCGTCGGCGCGCACGCGCTGCCCGGCATCGCCGGGCGGCCGCTGGCCTTCGTGCGCTGCCCCGACGGCATCGAGGGCGAGCACTTCTTCCAGAAGCACAAGACCCGCGGCATGCCCGAGGCGATACGCGAGGCGAGCTTCGACGACGCTTCCTACCTCGCCCTGTCGGAGACTGCCGGCCTGCTCGCGACCGCCCAGATCGCCGCGATCGAGCTGCATGGCTGGGGCGCGACCGAGGCCGATGCCGGGCACGCCGACCGGCTGGTGTTCGACCTCGACCCGGGCGAGGGCACGCCGTTCGCCGACGTGATCGTGGCGGCCCACGAGGTGCGGCGGCGCCTGAAGCTGCACGGCCTCGCGGCGTATCCGCGCACCAGCGGCGGCAAGGGGCTGCACGTGCTGGCGCCGGTGCGCACCACCGCCGACTGGACGGCGGTCCGCCTCTGGTGCCGGCGCTTCGCCGAGGGCATGGAGCGCGACGCCCCCGACCGCTACGTCTCGACCACGCGCAAGCACCGGCGCGCCGGGCGGATCCTGGTCGACTGGCTGCGCAACGGGCTCGGCTCCACCGCCATCGCCTCGTACTCGCCGCGCGCCCGGCCGGGCGCCGCGGTGGCGACGCCGCTCGCCTGGCGCGAGGTGGCGGACGGGCTCGATCCCGCGCGCTTCACCATCCGCACGGTGCCGGCGCGGCTGCGCGGCGCCGACCCGTGGCGCCGCTTCGACGCCGACCGCCGCGCGCTCAACCTCCAGCAGGACTGACCGAATGGCCGACCACCCGATCTGGCGCGGCAGCCTGCGCCTCGCCCTCGTCTCCTGTCCGATCGCGCTCTACAGCGTCCGCCAGCCGAGCGAATCGCTGCATTTCCACTTCATCAATCCGGCGACCGGCCACCGGGTGCGCATGGTGACCCTGGACGCCGAGACCGACGCCGAGATCGCGCGGCGCGACCTCAAGCGCGGCTACGAGTTCGAGCGCGACAAGTACGTCCTGCTCGACGACGAGGATTTCGACCGCGCCCGCATCGACAGCTCGAGCGTGCTGACCATCGACAAGTTCGTGCATCGCGACAGCATCGACCCGGTCTACTACGACGCCAGCTACTACCTGGCACCAGACGGCCACGCGCGCGACCGCCAGGACGACGTCTACGTGGTGCTGCGCGAGGCGATCAGCCGCACCGGCCGGGTGGCGCTGTCGCGCGTGGTGATGGCGCGGCGCGAGCGCGCGGTCGCGATCATGCCGATGGGCGACGGGCTGGTGCTGCACACGCTGCACGACATGCGCGAGATCACCCCGCCCGGGACCCTGTTCGGCGACCTCCAGGGCGGCAAGCCGGACCGGGAGATGATCGCGCTGGCCACCCAGCTGATCGACCGGCAGACCGCCGATTTCGCGCCGCAGGACATGGAGGACCGCTACGAGGCCCGGCTGCGCCGCATGATCGAGGACAAGCTGCGCGGCATCGCGCCGGAGCCGGAGCCGGAGCCGGAGGCGCGCGACAACGTGGTCGACCTGATGGCGGCACAGCGCCGCAGCCTCGGCGAGGACGCCCCGGCGACCCACGCCGCCAAGCGCCGCGCGGCGCCCGCCGGCAAGTCCGCCCCGCGTCCCCGAGCCGGCAAGCCGGCGCCGGGTGCCGGCAAGCCGCGCCCGAAGCGCCGCTCCGCCTGACCCTGAAGCTGATCGCGGTTCCCTCTGGCCATGCCAGCCTGTATAGCCAAGGCGCATTTCTTACAGTAGCAGGATGAAATCATCGCCATGAGCAGCGCCGCGGCCCACGCCGACTACGATGCCGACTACAAGGTCAAGGACCTGAGCCTCGCCGGCTGGGGCCGCAAGGAGATCTCGATCGCCGAGGGCGAGATGCCCGGGCTGATGGCGCTGCGCCAGGAGTTCGGCGACAGCCAGCCGCTGCGCGGCGCCCGCATCGCCGGCTGCCTGCACATGACCATCCAGACCGCGGTGCTGATCCAGACCCTGACCGCACTCGGCGCCACCGTGCGCTGGTCGTCGTGCAACATCTTCTCGACGCAGGACCACGCCGCCGCCGCGGTCGCCGCCGGGGGCATCCCGGTGTTCGCCTGGAAGGGCATGAACGAGGAGGAGTTCTGGTGGTGCATCGAGCAGACCGTGCGCGGCCCGGACGGCTGGACCCCGAACATGATCCTCGATGACGGCGGCGACCTGACCGTGCTGATGCACGACAAGTATCCCGACCTGCTCACCGGCGTGCGCGGCATCTCCGAGGAGACCACCACCGGCGTGCACCGGCTGTGGGAGATGGCCAAGAAGGGCACGCTGGCGGTGCCCGCGATCAACGTCAACGACAGCGTCACCAAGTCCAAGTTCGACAACCTCTATGGCTGCCGCGAGAGCCTGGTGGACGCGATCCGGCGCGGCACCGACGTGATGATGGCCGGCAAGGTCGCGGTGGTCGCGGGCTACGGCGACGTCGGCAAGGGCTCGGCCGCCTCGCTGCGCAACGCCGGCTGCCGCGTGCTGGTCACCGAGGTGGATCCGATCTGCGCGCTGCAGGCGGGCATGGAGGGCTACGAGGTGGTGACGATGGAGAAGGCGGCCCCGAGGGGCGACATCTTCGTCACCGCCACCGGCAACGTCGACGTCATCCGCATCGAGCACATGCGCGAGATGAAGCACCGCGCCATCGTCTGCAACATCGGTCATTTCGATTCCGAGATCCAGATCGAGGCGCTGCGCAATCACAAGTGGGACAACGTCAAGCCGCAGGTCGACGAGGTCGAGTTCCCCGACGGCAAGCGCCTGATCGTGCTGTCCGAGGGCCGGCTGGTCAATCTCGGCAACGCCACCGGGCACCCCTCCTTCGTGATGTCGGCCTCGTTCACCAACCAGACGCTGGCGCAGATCGAGCTCTGGACCGCGCCCGCGGGCAAGTACGAGCGACGCGTCTACACGCTGCCGAAGCATCTCGACGAGAAGGTCGCGGCCCTGCACCTGGCCAAGATCGGCGCCGAGCTGACCACGCTGACCGACAAGCAGGCCGAGTATATCGGCGTCGGCCAGTCCGGACCCTTCAAGCACGAGCTCTACCGCTACTGAGGGATCTCGCCCCCTTGACCACGCTGCGCACCGACGACTACGGCACGCTCTCCAACGGGGAGCGCGTGCTGCGCGCCACCCTGACCGCCGGCTGCGGCGTCTCGGTCGGCGTGATCAGCTACGGCGGCATCGTCACCCGCATCGAGGCGCCGGACCGCGACGGCCGGGCCGACAACGTCGTGCTCGGCTTCGCCGACCTCGCGGGCTACGAGGCGCACAACGGCAACCACCATTTCGGCGCGCTGATCGGCCGCTACGCCAACCGGATCGCCGGCGGCCGCTTCACCCTGGACGGGCAGGCGCACCAGCTTCCGGTCAATGACGGGCTGA
>CAXTNB010000178.1:0-3868 GCA_964245385.1 uncultured Acetobacteraceae bacterium
CCGTCTGCGAGACGAAGATGTTGTGGCCGGCGCTGCCGCCGGCGAAGCTGCCGCCGCCGCTGCCGCCGAAGATGATCGCCGAGCCCGATCCGCCGCTCACCGAGCTGGCGCCGCTGCCGCCGAGGAACAGCAGGGATCCCGAGCCGCCGTCGACGGTCACCTGCCCGGCGGCGGCCAGGATGGTGTCGGCGCCGCCGCCCGCCTGCACGGTCGTGCGGGCCGGGGCCTGGTAGAATTGCGGGCCGCCGCCCAGGGTGACGATGCCGCCGCTCACGGTGGCCGCCGGCTCGTCGCCGATGACGGTCGCCGCACCGATCGGGAGGCCGGCGGGAAGCACCAGCTCGTGCGAGCCGGCCGAGGTTCCGTCCGAGGTGAACAGCGCCTGCTTGCCGGCGGTATCGGTGCCCTCGAACACGATGCCGCCATCGACCGCGGTGATGCCGCCCTGGAGGGCGGCCAGGCCGGCGACGCTGAGCTGCGTGGTGCCCGCGACCGTGCCGTCGGTGACGTAGAGGGCCTCCGGGTTGGTGCTGCCGACGCTCGGTTCCGGCTCGAGGAAGAACACCTTGTTGCCGGATGCGACCGCGCCCTCGGTGCCCTCGCCGTTGCTGGTGAGCGACACCGTCCCGGCCTTGGTGCCGTCGGTCGCGAACAGGCCGTAGCCGCTGTCGAAGAACACCTTGCCGTTCGCCGCGAGGTAGCCGCCGGGAACGCGGACCGGCGCGTTGGCCGGACCGTTGACCAGGATCTCGGCGGTGCCCGCGGCGGTGCCGTCGGTGGACCAGACGCTGATGTTGTTCGCGGCGTCGGTCGCCGTGAAGATGGCGCGGCCGTCGGTCACGGCGCCGCCGAAGCGGACGTCGCTGCCGAGGGCCGCGTCGACGAGCGCGTGGGTTCCCGAGGCGGTGCCGTCGGTGACCCAGAGCGGCCCGGAGCCGTCGGCGTTGGTCTGGTCGATGAACACGGTCCTGCCGCCGGCCACCGGGCTGATGTCGGCGGGGTTCAGCGAGACGCCGCTCGGCGTGATGCCGTAGGTGCCCGCCGCGGTGCCGTCGGTGCGCCACAGTCCGGCGTCGGCCCCGTTCTCGTCGTAGGCCTGGAAGTAGCCGATGCCGTTCGAGGTCACGATGGCCGACGTGCCGACGCCGCTCTCGATCTCGGTGAAGCTGCTGCCGTCGCCGCTGGCCCAGATGCCGGGGACCTGCTCCTCGGTGTTGCCCGAGGTGAGGACCTTGTCGCCGATTGCCCAGAGACCCGCGGGCGTGGCGGGGCCGCCCTTCCCGTCGATCAGGCTGTCCGTGGTGCCCGCCGCGGTGCCGTCGGTCCGGTAGACTTCCAGGTAGTCTTCTCCGACCGCCTGCTGGGTCTGGTCGAGGCCGAGGAACAGCGTCTCGCCGTCGAACGTCGTGAAGTCGTAGCCCGACGGGTCCGGCGAGAAATCGAACCGGGACAGGCCGAGATCGACGGTCCCGGCCGCGGTGCCGTCGCTCGAGAACAGATCGCTGCCGGCGGCAGTTTGCGCAGAAAACAGGAAGCGGCTCATCCCCTGATCCCCGGCTGCCGTGACGGGCGTGATGACCGTCTATTTTTGCGGCAGGATAACGATAATGTAGATGATCCGGCTGATCCGGTCCCGAATTATCGACACGTTATGGCAACGGACACCTATGCGGCCGATGCATACCTGTCGGCGACGCGGTGCCCGGTCATCCGGCGGATCGGGCCGGCGCCGGCATGAGGAGCTCGGCCTCCGGATCCGCCGTCGGCGCCAGCAGACGACCGAAGCGGAGGCGGAACAGCAGCAACGCGACGCCGCCGCACGCCACCAGCGCCGCGTGCAGCAGCCAGAACGTGGCGGCGGGCATCGTCTGCAGCAGCCCGCCGAGCCAGCCGACCGCCATGTTGGCCAAGAACAGGTGCAGGTAGTAGACGCCGATCATCAGCCCCGACACCGCGCGGGGTGCCGCGCGCGAGAACAGCGCCAGCCCGACCGGCAGCACGTTGGCGATGCCGATCGAGTTGACGACGTGGAAGGCGAGCCCCCAGGCCAGCCCGACCTTGTGGCCGCCGGCCGCCTGCTGCGCGCTGGCGAGCGACAGGATCAGCGGCGCCGTCGCCGCGATCAGCGTGCCGACGGCGAGCTTGGTGATCTCGTCCGGCTCCGGCCGGCGCCGCGCCCACCAGCGCCAGAACAGCATCGACAGCACGATCGCGGCGGTGGCGATGACGGCGTCGAGCGAGAGCAGCCAGGTCACCGGCATCGACCGGCCGAACAACACCAGGTCGTAGTTGGCGTCGGCCCAGACCAGGTAGGCGTTGAAGGTCTGCATGTTGCCCAGCATCGCCAGCGCCAGCGCCGGCAGCAGCGCGACCAGCACCGCGACCGTGCTGCCTTCTCCCGGCACGAGCCTGGGCCCGCGGCGGGCGGCCCCGCGCCGCGGCTCGGCCGGCAGCCAGCGCCATCCGGCGCGGTAGACGCCGAGGCCGATCAGCATGCCGACGCCGGCGGCGCCGAAGCCCCAGTGCCAGCCCAGCTCCTGGCCGAGCGTGCCGCAGACCAGCGGCGAGACGATCACCGCGAGGCTCACCGCGACCAGGAAGACCTGGAACGCCTCGGCGCGCCGCAGGTCGCCGGCAGGATAGAGCTCGCCGACCTGGCTGGAGATGTTGCCCTTGAAGCAGCCGACGCCGACCAGCAGGCAGGCCAGTGCCGCCAGGAACGAGGCGTCGAACGCCATCAGGAAGTGGCCGGCGGCCATCAGCAGCGCGCCCAGCGTGACGGTGCGGGTGCGGCCGAGCAGGCGGTCGGCGAGCAGGCCGCCGGCCAGCGGCGTCAGGTAGACGCCGCCGGCATAGAGCCCGAAGATCACCGAGGCCAGTGCCGGCGTGGCGAGCGGCCCGTAGACATGCTCGATCGCGGCGCGGAAGCCGGCGAACCCGGCGACGTGTCCGACATGGCCGGGCAGCAGCAGGTGCTGACCCATGTAGAGCACGAGCAGCGCCTGCATGCCGTAGTAGGAGAAGCGCTCCCAGGCCTCGGCGAACACCAGGAAGGCGAGGCCGAGCGGATGACCGAGCAGCCTCGGGGCGGCGCCCGGCACCGTCATCGTCGCATCGAGCGGCCGCATCGTCCCGCTCAGGCCTGCTTGATCTCGATCAGGTTGCGCCGGATGGCGCGGCCGCGCTCGATGCGGTCGACGATGAAGGCGTCGTCGCCCCAGCGTATCGCGCGCGCCATCGCCTGGGCGTCCTCGGTGAAGCGGGCCAGCATCTCCAGCAGCGCCTCGCGGTTGCTGAGGAAGATGTCGCGCCACATCACCGGGTCGGAGGCGGCGATGCGGGTGAAGTCGCGAAAGCCGGTGGCGGCGAACTCCAGCACCTCGCCGCGTGTCTCGTCGGCGAGATCGTCGGCGGTGCCGCAGATCGTGAAGGCGAGCAGGTGCGGCAGGTGGCTGACGATCGCCAGCACCCGGTCGTGGTGGGCGGGGTCCATCTCCCGCGTCCGCGCGCCGCACAGCCGCCACAGCCGCTCGATCCGCCCGATGGCCGCGCGGTCGGTGCCGTCGAGGGGCGTCAGCAGGCACCAGCGGCCCTCGAACAGGGTGGGAAACCCGGCATCCGGGCCGGAATGTTCCGTCCCGGCCAGCGGATGGCCCGGCACCAGGGCGACGTCGTGGCGGAGGATCGGCAGGATCTCGCGCAGCATGGACTGCTTGGTCGAGCCGACGTCGCTGAGGATCGCACCCGGCGCCAGCTGCGGCATGATCGCCGCCGCCACGCCGCCGAGCGCGCCCACCGGCACGCAGAGCAGCACGCCGTCCGCACCGGCCACCGCCCTCGCCGACGAGATCGTGGGCTGCGACGCCTC
>CAXTNB010000178.1:3878-6078 GCA_964245385.1 uncultured Acetobacteraceae bacterium
CGAAGAAATCGGCGGCTTCCTGCCAGGCGGGGTGCTCGGCCGCGCGCGCGCGCACCGCCGCCGAGGCGTCGCAGCCCACGATCTCGTCGGCGATGGCGCCGTCCGCCATCGCCCGGCGGGCGACCGAGCTGCCGATCAGCCCGAGCCCGATCACCGTCAGTCGCCGGAACACCGCCTCGGACATCGACCCGCTCCCCGACCTGGAAGCGGGGTCTGGCGCCTGAGGCCCCGGCGGGTCAAGCGCCGGGTCTCGCACCGCCTCCCGGCCTTGCTTCCTGAACCCGGCCGGCGAGGCTATACAGCCCGTCCATTTCCTGGAACGGCCGCACGCATGATCGATGCCCCGACCCTGGTCACCGGCGCCACCGGCTTCGTCGGCTCCGCGGTGGCGCGCGCCCTCGCGGCACGCGGTCACAGGCTGCGCCTGCTGGTGCGGCGTGGCAGCGACCGGCGCAACCTCGAGGGCATCGAGGCCGAGCTGGCGGAGGGCGACCTGACCCGTCCGGAGGGCTTCGCCGACGCCGTGCGCGGCTGCCGCGCCCTGTTCCACGTCGCCGCCGACTACCGGCTGTGGGTTCCCGATCCGGCGACGATGATGCAGGCCAACGTCGAGGGCACGCGGCGGCTGATGCTGGCGGCGCAGCAGGCCGGGGTGGAGCGCATCGTCTACTGCTCGTCGGTGGCGGCACTCGGGCTGATCGGCGACGGCACGGTCGCCGACGAGGCCACGCCGGTGCACGAGCACGCGGTGATCGGCATCTACAAGCGCTCGAAGTATCGCGCCGAGCAGGAGGTGCTGCGGCTGGTGCACGAGCGCGGCCTGCCGGCGGTGATCGTCAACCCCTCGACCCCGGTCGGGCCGCGCGACATCAAGCCCACGCCCACCGGGCTGATGATCGCCGACGCCGCCGCGGGCAGGATGCCGGCCTACGTCGAGACCGGGCTGAACATCGTGCACGTCGACGACGTGGCGGAGGGTCACGCGCTGGCCTTCGAGCGCGGCACGATCGGCGAGCGCTACATCCTGGGCGGCGAGGACATGCTGCTGCGCGACCTGTTCGCCGCCGTCTCCGAGGCGGCCGGGGTGCGCCCGCCGCGCATCCGGCTGTCGCAGTCGGTGCTGTGGCCGGTGGCGCTGGCCTCGGAGTGGGCG
Source organism: uncultured Acetobacteraceae bacterium (assembly GCA_964245385.1). GTDB lineage: Bacteria > Pseudomonadota > Alphaproteobacteria > Acetobacterales > Acetobacteraceae > Lichenicoccus. Next base: position 5,032 of record CAXTNB010000178.1, read on the forward strand.
TCGCGCGGCTTCGGCATCGAGCCCAGGGTGACGCGCGAGATGCTGGCGATGTCGAGGAAGAAGATGTTCTTCTCGTCGGACAAGGCGCGCGCGGCACTCGGCTACGCGCCGCGTCCGGCGCGCGAGGCGGTGGTCGACGCGGTGGCGTGGTTCGCCGGACACGGCATGCTGGGTTGACGGCGGTGCTGCCGCTCGCCTCCCTGTCGCTGCTGATCTGGCTCGGCCTGGTGCTGCTGCACGGCCGCTTCTGGCAGTCGGGGCCGGTGCTGGCGCCGGTGCGCTCGGCGGTGCGGCCGGACGCCACCACCTGGCCGGCGCTGTGCGTGGTGGTGCCGGCGCGCGACGAGGCGCCGCAGGTGCAGGAGAGCCTGCTGTCGCTGCTGGCGCAGGACTATCCCGGCCCGTACGGGGTGGTGCTGGTCGACGACCGCAGCAGCGCCGGCCCCGGTGCCGTCGCGCGCGAGCTGAACTCGCCGCACCTGCACGTGCTCGACGGCAGCGATCCGCCGCCCGGCTGGAGCGGCAAGCTGTGGGCGGTGGCGCAGGGGGTCGCGCACGTGCGGCGGCTGATGCCGGAGGAGGGCTACATCCTGCTCGCCGACGCCGACATCGTGCACCAGCCGGCGCACGTCGCCACCCTGGTGGCCAAGGCGGTGCGCGACGGGCTCGACCAGGTCTCGGAGATGGTGGCGCTGAACACCGAGAGCCTGTCGGAGCGCGCGCTGGTGCCGGCCTTCGTGTACTTCTTCCAGCTGCTGTATCCGTTCGCCCAGGTGAACCGGCCCGGACACCGGGTGGCCGCGGCGGCGGGGGGCACCATCCTGATCCGCACGGCGGCGCTGGCGCGGATCGGCGGCATCGAGAGCCTGCGCGGCGCGCTGATCGACGACGTGGCGCTGGCGGCCCGGGTCAAGCGCAGCGGTGGTGCGATCTGGCTCGGCCACAGCCTGCTGGCGCGATCGGTGCGGCCCTATCCGCACGCCCTCGACGTCTGGCGCATGGTGGCGCGCACCGCCTACGTGCAGCTGCGCTTCTCGCCGCTGCTGC
>CAXTNB010000179.1:0-4217 GCA_964245385.1 uncultured Acetobacteraceae bacterium
CCTCCAGGAAGCGGAGGGCGCCGGCGACGCTGTGCCGGTCGATGCCGCACACCCCCAGCCTCCTGAAGAAGCCGTAGCGGGCCAGCGATTGCTGGTCCATCGGGCCGAAGCCGGGACGGCCGCGGAACAGCCCGTCCGCCAGCACCATGTACAGCGCCGGATCCCACCAGGAGGGGTGGTTGCCGAAGATGATCACCGGCCGCTCGCGCGGCAGTTCGGCCGGCGCGCCGGACTGGCGGATCGCGTGGAACGCGCGTCGGAAGCGGAACCCGAGATAGAAGCTGAACAGGCGGAACAGCAGCTCGGAGCGCAGCGCCACCGGACCGGCGTCGCGCCCGCCGGCCATGTCAGGCGCTCCGCAGCGCCATGTCCGGCTGCTCGACGTCCTCCGACCGGAGATCGGCGGGTGCCCGGTTGGACCGGCGGTCCTGGTCCAGGCTGTCGGCGGCGATCCAGCCCGACATCATCACCATCGGCATGCCCGGTCCGGGGTGCGCGGCACCGCCGGCGAGGTACAGCCCCTCGACCTCGCGGGAGCGGTTGCCCGGCTTGAAGGCGCCGACGAAGCGCCCGTGGCTGGCCAGTCCGTAGATCGCGCCGTCCAGCACCCGGTAGCGCTCGTGGATGTCGGCCGGCGTCAGCACGCGCTCGGTGCGTATCCGCGACTCCAGGTCGGTGAGGCCGGCGGTGCGCGCCAGCTTGTCGAAGATGACCCGCCGGTAGGCCGGCAGCATCGCCTTCCAGTCGTGGTGCGGCCGCAGGTAGGGCGCGTGCACCAGGATGTACAGTGCCTCGCCGCCCTCCGGCGCCACGCCGGGTTCGGTCCGGCTGGGGGCGGCGATGTAGCAGGTCGGATCCGGCGCCGGCTCGCCGCGGCGGTAGATGAAGTCGAACTCCTCGCGGGCGTCGCGGGAGAACACGAAGTCGTGGTGCGCGAGCTGCGGATAGGCACGGTCGAGGCCGAGGTAGAGCACCACGCCGGAGCAGGCCGGCTCGCGCTTGCGACGGGTGAAGCGCCTGCCGGTCTCGCCGCCGATCAGCTCGCGATAGGTGCGCACGCTGTCCATGTTGGAGACCACCGCCGACAGCGCCACCCGCTCGCCGCTCTCGGTGACGACGCCGCACACCGCGCCGTCCGCGCGCCCGTCCTCGCGCTCGATGCGCGCGATGCCGGTCTCGGTGCGCAAGTCGACGCCGAGCCGCTGCGCCAGTGCCACCAGCGCCTCCGGCACCGCGCGGGTGCCACCGATCGGGTACCACACGCCCTCCTGGGTCTGCATGTGCGCGATCGAGCACAGCACCGCCGGGGCCAGGTAGGGCGAGGAGCCGACATACTGGACGAAATGGTCGAGCATCTGCGAGACCCGCTCGTCGGGCACCCGCTTGCGTATCTGGGCGGCGACCGTCGAGCCCATGCGCAGGCTCAGCACGTCCTTCAGGGTGTCGAGGTCCATGTTGCGGCGCAGGTCCAGCGTGTCGCCGATGTCCTCGACGGAGCGCCAGAAGAAGAACTTCCGGCTCACCTCGTGCAGCTTCTCGCTCAGCGCCAGGAAGTCGGCGTAGCCGGCCTCGGACTGCGGCGAGAAGGCGCGCAGGCGCTGCGCCATGGCGACGGCGTCCTGGTCGAGGTCGAGCACCGCGCCGTCGTCGAAGAAGCAGCGCCATTGCGGGTCGATGCGGCGCAGGTCGAGATGCGCGTCCATGCGCTCGCCGGCCTCGGCGAAGATGCGCTCCAGCACCGAGGGCACCGTCAGGATGGTCGGTCCCATGTCGAAGCGGAAGCCGTCGGCCTCGTGCTGCGCCGCCTTGCCGCCGAGCCAGGGGTTCTTCTCGAACAGCACCACCCGGTGACCGCGCGCCGCCAGCGTGCAGGCGGCGGCGAGGCCGCCGAGGCCGCTGCCGATGACGCCGACCGGCTGCAGCCGGTTCCTGGACAGGTTCAACCTGATGTCCTCTCTGCGAAGGCCGGTGCGGGGGAGATGGCCGCCGCCGGCGCCATCGGCTGATCCGCCCATCTCATCTCGGTGGGCACCGAACGGAGCCCGAGATCCTCCGCCAGCAGGCGGGCGCTGATCCGCGCGCCCTCGAAGATCACCGGCAGGCCGCTGCCCGGATGGGTGCCGCCGCCGACCAGGTAGACCCCGTCGAGGTCCTCGAAGCGGTTGCGCGGGCGCAGGTGCAGCATCTGCGGCAGCGAGTGCGCGAGGTTGAACACCGCGCCGCGATGCACGTCGAGCTCGCTCTCCCAGTCGTCCGGGGTGACGATCTTCTCGAACACGATGCGCTGCTCGATGTCCGGCAGCCCGGCCTGCGCCAGCCGCTTCAGCGCCAGCGCCCGGTAGCGCGCCCGTTCGGCGGGGTTCCAGTCGGTGCCGTCCTCGCGGGTATGGCCGACCGGCACCAGCACGTAGAGGGTCGAGTAGCCGGCGGGCGCCAGCGTGGGATCGGTGACGCAGGCATTCTGCATGTAGAAGGAGGGGGTCTTCGGCGGCGTCTTGCCCTCGTTGATCTCGCGGAAGTTCTCCCGGTAGTCCTTGGAGAGGAAGATGGTGTGGTGCGCGGTCTCCGGCAGCTCGCCCTTGATGCCGAGATAGAGCATGAAGGTCGAGCAGGACAGCCGCTTGCGGGCGATCTTGCGGTCGGTCCAGCGGCGGCGCAGCCGGTTCGGCACCAGGGTGCCCATGCTGCGCAGGAAGTCGGCGTTGAGCACCACCGCGTCCGCCGCCTGCACGCCGCGGTCGGTGCGCAGGCCGGTCACCCGCCGGCCCTCGAACAGCAGCTCGCGCACCGGCTCGTTGAGCCTGATCCGCACCCCCATGCGTCGTGCCGCCTCGGCCATCGCCGTCATCACCGCACCGGTGCCGCCGCGCGGATGGAAGATGCCGAACTCGTACTCCATGAAGGCGAGGATGGTGAACAGGCTGGGGCAGCGATAGGGCGACATGCCCAGGTACTTGCTCTGGAACGAGAAGCCGAGCCGGATGCGGGGATCGGAGAAGAAGCGCTTGAGGTCGGTCTCGACCGAGCGTCCCGGCCGCAGCAGCGGCAGCGCGCGCAGCATGTCCGGCGTGAGCAGGTCGCGCCAGCCGTGGAACGGACGCTCCAGCACCGGCCGGAACGCCGCGAGCTTGGCGCGGTTGTCGGCCAGGAAGGCCGGTATCGCCGCCGCGTCGTGCGGCGAGATCCCGGCGACCGAGCGCTGCAGGGCGGGGATGTCGCTGCTGGCGGTCAGCCGGGCGCCGTCCTCGAACAGCAGGTCGTAGTGCGTGCCCAGGCGGATCAGCTCGACGCTGCTCTCCAGGCTGCGGCCGCACTCGGCGAAGATGTCGGACAGGATGCGCGGATAGAGAAAGAAGGTCGGTCCGATATCGAACTGGAACCCTCCCTGCGCGCTATTCGCCCTGATGGTGCCGGAGCGGCCGCCGACCTCGGCGTGGCGCTCGTGCACGGTGACGTCGGCGCCGGCGTTGGCGAGCAGCATGGCGCTGGCGAGACCGCCGGGTCCGGCGCCGACGATCGATACGGCCCGACTCACGGCTGGGTATGTCTCATGGCAGCAGACTCTCGGGTATTGTCCATCTAGTCCCTGATTCTACACGCTTTCTCCCCTGTCGGAAGATGCGATGTTTTTCGTGAAGCTCTTGAAAAATGGGTCCGCTCTCCCTTGCGCCGAGCTAAGCGTCAGCCCATGACATCGCCCATGGCAGGCAGCGTCGGCGACCCTCCAGAGTTCCACGGCTCCCCAGAGTTCCACCCCGCCCCGGAGCCCGGCGCGGGGCACGACGCGGCCTCCGCTGCGGAATCACCGGCGGCGTTCCGCTCGCTCTACCGGCACGGCTTCGCCCGCGTCGCCGCCTGCACGCTGCCGGTCAGCCTGGCCGATCCGCGGTCGAACGCGGAGGCCACCGCGGCGCTCGCGGCGCGCTGCGGCGACGAGGGCGCGGTGCTCGCGGTGTTCCCCGAGCTCGGCCTGAGCGGCTACACGATCGAGGATCTGCGCCAGCAGGACGCGCTGCTCGACGCGGTCGAGCAGGCGCTGGCGCTGCTGCGGGCACGCTCGGCGGCGCTGCTGCCGCTGATCCTGGTCGGCGCGCCGCTGCGCCACGACGGCGCCCTGTTCAACTGCGCGGTGGCGATCCACCGCGGCCGCATCCTGGGCGCGGTGCCGAAATCCTACCTGCCGAACTACCGCGAGTTCTACGAGGCGCGGCCGTTCG
>CAXTNB010000179.1:4227-6073 GCA_964245385.1 uncultured Acetobacteraceae bacterium
AACCTGTCGGCGAGCAACATCACCGTCGGCAAGGCGGAGACGCGGCGGCTGCTGGGCCAGGCGGAGTCGGCGCGCGGCCTGTGCGCCTACCTCTACGCCGCCGCCGGCGAGGGCGAGTCCACCACCGACGTCGCCTGGGACGGCCAGGTCTCGATCTTCGAGGCCGGAGCGCTGCTCGCCGAGACCGAGCGCTTCCCCTCCGGCCCGGTCAGCGCGGCGGCCGACATCGACCTCGACCTGCTGCGCCAGGAGCGCGCCCGCATGGGCACGTTCGAGAGCAACCGCCGCGCGACCCAGGGCGCCGGCTTCCGCCGCATCTGCTTCGTCCTGGCGCCGCCGGAGGAGGATATCGGCTTCCGCCGCCCGATCGAGCGCTTCCCGTTCGTGCCCTCCGACCCGGCGCGCCTCGGCCAGGACTGCTACGAGGCGTACGGCATCCAGGTGTCGGGGCTGGAGCAGCGGCTGCGCGCCACCGGCATCCGCCGCCTCGTCATCGGCGTCTCGGGCGGGCTGGATTCGACCCAGGCGCTGATCGTGGCGGCGCGCGCGATGGACCGGCTCGGGCTGCCGCGTCGCGACATCCTCGGCTACACCATGCCCGGGTTCGGCACCAGCGACGGCACGCGCGGCAACGCGATGGCGCTGATGCAGGCACTCGGCGTCAGTTCCGCGGTGCTCGATATCCGCCCCACCGCGAGGCTGATGCTCGAGGCGATGCACCACCCGTTCGCGCGCGGCGAGGCGGTGCACGACGTCACCTTCGAGAACGTCCAGGCCGGCCTGCGCACCGACTACCTGTTCCGGCTCGCCAACCAGCATGACGGGATCGTGCTGGGCACCGGCGACCTGTCGGAGCTGGCGCTCGGCTGGTGCACCTACGGCGTCGGCGACCAGATGTCGCACTACAACGTCAACGCGGGCGTGCCCAAGACGCTGATCCAGCACCTGATACGCTGGGTGATCGCCTCCGACGGCTTCGCGCCGGAGGTGCTGCGTACGCTGGGCCTGATCCTGGAGACCGAGATCTCGCCCGAGCTGGTGCCGGCCGGCGCGGATTCCGCGCTGCAGAGCACCGAGGCGCGGATCGGGCCGTACGCGCTGCAGGACTTCAACCTGTTCTACACCCTGCGCTACGGCTTCCGTCCCTCGAAGATCGCCTTCCTGGCGCTGCAGGCTTGGGGCGACGCGGAGCGGGGCGGCTGGCCGCCCGGCTTTCCGCGGACGCGGCGCCACGCCTACGACCTGGCCGAGATCCGCCGCTGGCTGGAGCTGTTCCTGCGCCGCTATTTCGGCTTCAGCCAGTTCAAGCGCTCGGCGATGCCGAACGGCCCCAAGCTCGCCGCCGGCGGATCACTGTCGCCGCGCGGCGACTGGCGGGCACCCTCGGACGGCAACGCCCGCGCCTGGCTCGATGAGCTGGCGCGGGGCGTGCCGCCCGAGATCTAGCCGCGTCGGCCGGTCAGGCGGCCGAGGCGAAGCGCTTCAGCCACGCCGAGAGCCGGTGCCGGCGCATCTCGCTGCGGGCGCGGGCACCCTCGGCCATGTAGTTGAGCTGCACCGCGTAGCGACGGCCGACATAGGGCCGGTGTCCGTGCCAGCTGTTCTCGCCGTTGGGAAAGGCGAGCAGCGTGCCGTTCACCGGCGGCACCTCGACGGCGTAGTCCTCGATGTCGTCCTGGCGTCGCAGCAGACGCAGGCAGCCCTCCCGCCGCGCCCAGCTCTCGCTCTCGGGGTTGAGGTAGAGCAGCACCGTCACCCGCTTGGCGGTGGAGTCGCGGTGGATCCGGCCATCCTTTTCCCGGGTGCGGCCGCGCAGGGTGAGCATGGTGGGCGCGTCGTCCAGCCG
>CAXTNB010000180.1:0-4375 GCA_964245385.1 uncultured Acetobacteraceae bacterium
CTGGTGGCGAGCGCGCACGCCGCCCATCTGGCGCGCCGCGCCGCCGAGTTCGGCGTGCAGATCGGCGGTGCCGTCTCGGTCGACATGGCGGCGGTCAAGGCGCGCAAGGACCGTGTCTCCGGCGACTCGCGCCGCGGCGTCGAGGGCTGGCTGAAGGGCATGCAGCGCTGCACCGTGTTCGAGGGGCATGCGACCTTCGCCTCGCCGCGCGAGGTCGCGGTGGGCGAGGAGCGGCTGGCCGCGGACCGCATCTTCATCAACGTCGGCGGCCGGGCGCTGATCCCGCAGATGCCCGGCATCGACCAGGTGGCTGTGCTGACCAACACCTCGATCCTGGAGCTGGACGTGCTGCCGCAACACCTGGTGGTGATCGGCGGCAGCTATGTCGGGCTCGAGTTCGCGCAGATCTATCGCCGCTTCGGTAGTGCCGTGAGCGTCGTCGAGCGCGAGCCGCGCCTGATCGGGCACGAGGACGAGGACGTCTCCGACGCGGTGCGCGACATCCTCGAGCGCGAGGGCGTCGCCGTCCACCTGGACGCCGGCTGCATCGGCTTCCAGCCCGTGCCCGACGGCGTGGCGGTGAGCCTCGACGGCGCGCCCGCGATCCACGGCTCGCACGTGCTGCTGGCCGTCGGCCGGCGCCCGAACACCGACCAGCTCGGCCTGGACCGGGCCGGCGTGGCGGTCGACGCGCGCGGCTTCATCACCGTCGACGACGAGCTGCGCACGAGCGTGGACGGCATCTGGGCGCTCGGCGACTGCAACGGCCGCGGCGCGTTCACCCACACGGCGTACAACGATTTCGAGATCGTCGCGGCCAACCTGCTCGACGGCGAGCGCCGCCGGGTCGGCGACCGCATCCCGGGCTACGCGCTCTACCTCGATCCGCCGCTCGGCCGCGTCGGCCTGACCGAGGCGCAGGCACGTCGGTCGGGCAGGCCGGTGCGGGTCGGCACGCGGCCGATGAGCCGGGTCGGTCGCGCGGTGGAGAAGGGCGAGACGCTCGGTTTCATGAAGCTCGTGGTGGACGGCGAGAGCAGCCAGATCCTGGGCGCCTCGATCCTGGGTCCGGGCGGCGACGAGGCGATCCACGGCGTGCTGGACATGATGAACGCCAAGGCGCCGTACAAGACGCTCGAGCGGGCGGTGCCGATCCACCCGACCCTCTCCGAGCTGATCCCGACGGTGCTGTCGGAGCTGCGGCCATAACAGAAGGAGCAGGGGCCTGACCCTTCAAGGACTCTGTCCTTGAAATCGGGGTCTGGGGCCACCGGCCCCAGCGGGTCAAGGGCAGAGCCCTTGCCTGCGCTTCCGGCATCCGACTTACCTCTCTGCCGCGCATCTCTGCGATATGGCACGGGAACCGCTACGCGCCTTAATCTCGGCCGATGCACGATCACGACCAGCACGCCGCCGCGTCGCAGGCGTTCGTCTGCCTGAATTGCAGCGCCGGGCTCACCGGGCGCTGGTGTTCGAGCTGCGGCCAGTCGGAGGAGGCGCGTCACCGCTCGCTCCGCCACCTCCTGGCGGAACTCGCCGAGGCGCTCACCCATGCCGACAGCCGGCTCTGGCGCACGCTCGGCCGCCTCGCCTGGAAGCCCGGCCGCCTCACCCGCGACTACCTCGAGGGTCGTCGAACCTCGCAGCTGCCGCCGCTCCGCCTGGTGCTGATCGCGCTGTTCCTGCTGTTCACCGTCGCCTCCCTGCTCGCGCGTCCGACGCACGTGCCGCGCATCCGTGCGGGCGACCTCGCCGAGCTGCAGCACGAGATCTCGAACAGCGCGGGCGACCTCAAGGATGTGCCGAGCACCGTCGGCAGGAGCGCGCACGCCCAAGACGTCGAGCGGTGGATCCGCGCGCGCGTCTCGCACGCGGTGGCCGAACCCGCGGAGCTCGTGCGCTTCATCGCCGACTGGGCGGAGCGCTTCGCGATCCTGATGCTGCCGGCCTCCGCGCTGATGCTCGCCCTGCTGTTCCTCGGCCGTGGCTTCACGCTGTTCGACCACCTCGTCTTCTCGATGCACTCGATCACCGCGAGCGCGATCGTGGTGCTCGCGGTGATGCTGGGCGATTGGGCGCATCTCGGTGCGGCGAACCTGCTGCTGCTGCTGCCGCCCGTGCACCTGTTCGCGCACATGCGCGGCGTCTACGGCACCGGCACCTTCGGCACGCTCTGCCGCATGGCGCTGCTCGGTCTCGGCTCGATCGTGATCTTCGGCGTGCTGGTGGCCTCGCTGCTCCTGCTCGCGGTGACGATCGGCGGCTGATCGCGCTCAGGCGCCCCGGGCCGGGGATGGTGACGCCCGTCCGACAGCGGTCGGTGGAGACGATGCGCGACCGCCGTGCAGCCCGGCCGGGTCGCGCAGAACGAAAGCCGTTGCCGGCCGTTCGCCTGTCCTGGCCGGTTTGCAGGAGCATGGCACCGATGAGCGACGATCCGCGGAAAAGCGATCAGCAGACGCCGATCGAGGAGTCGCCGCAGCAACGGCCCGGCCTCGAGACCAGGATGCGCAACAAGCCGGATCACGGCGAGCGGAGCTACGTCGGCAAGGGGCTGCTGACGGGCAAGGTGGCGCTGGTCACCGGCGGCGACTCGGGCATCGGCCGGGCGGTGGCGATCGCCTACGCGCGGGAAGGGGCGGACGTCGCGATCTCCTACCTCGCGGCGGAGGCGGAGGACGCCGCGGAGACCGAGCACTGGGTGAAGCAGGCGGGCCGTCGCGCCCTGCTGCTGCCGGGCGACATCAGGAACGCGGCCTGGTGCCGCGAGATGGTGGCGCGCACCGTGCGGGAGTTCGGCGGCCTCGACGTGCTGGTGAACAACGCGGCGGCGCAGACCGTGAACGAGGAACTGGACGACCTGACGGAGACGGACCTGGAGGGCGCGTTCGCGGCGAACGTCTTCGCCATGGTCTATCTCGTCAAGGCGGCCGTCCCGCATATGCGGCCGGGTGCTGCGATCGTGAACACCACCAGCGTGCAGAGCAAGGTGGCGACGGACACGATGGTGATCTACGCGGCGACCAAGGGCGCGATCAACAGTCTCACCGTCGCGCTGTCGAACCTGCTGGCGCCCAAGGGCATACGGGTGAACTGCGTGGCGCCGGGACCGGTATGGACGCCGATCCAGCCGATCGCGAAGTCGCAGCAGCAGATGAGGGAGCTCGGCAGCAACACGCCGCTCGGGCGCGCCGGCCAGCCGGCGGAGATGGCCGGAGCGTTCGTGCTGCTGGCGTCTAACGAGGGGAGCTACATGTCGGGCGCGCTGGTGCCGGTGACCGGCGGGATGCCGATGCTGTGAGAACCCGCGGCGTGAGCGCACGCCTGCTTGTCGGCCGACCGGCGCCCATCCGTCCTCAGACCGGCGACGCTGGCTTTGCATCGGCAGCGTCGGACGGGGCGGCCGATCACTCGCGATCCAGCCACCTGGACGCTGCATCCGCGGTGGCGCCGGGAGAGGTGTTGAACGCGACCGGCGTCCGCGGCGCGCCGCGCCGGACGGCATCGAGGACCCGCTCGAACAGGTGCAGGCCCCGCGACGGGATCCGGATGCCGCCTCCGATGACGATGCAGTCCCAGTGTTCCGCGAGCGACGCGGCGATCGTCGCTTCGGCGCTGTGGTCGGCGAGGATCGAGCAGAAGGCTGCCTCCCAGCCCCGCGCCTTCATGTCGGCGAGTGCGGCGTCGATCCCGGCCGCGATCTTCTCGGCAGTGGTGCCGGACGGCAGGTCAGGATCGGAGACGTCTACTGCCTCGGGCGTTATCCCGATCAAGAGGACACGCTTCATGTTGCTGACTCCTCGATGCGGCGGTGACGGCCTCGCCTCGTCCACACGGACGATGCGCGCGGGATCCGAGATGTATTGGGCCGAGGTCATGTTGCCAATGGCCACGGTCGAGTAGCTATCGAATCCATCGGTCATCGGCAGCGACGATCTCCTCGGCGAGAGCACGATACGCCCGCGGCGCGAGACATCAGCCAGGAAACCACCGGTTGTGCCCGCGTCGGTGGTCATCCGGCAGTAGCCCGCATCGCCTCTCGGCCGTTCCGCCAGCGCGGTTCGCAACGCGGAGCTCCGGCGAGCGAGGGCTCCGACGCGCGTGCCGTCGCACCAATCGAGAGCCAGGAACCCGCCAGACTCACCCGACGCGGTACAGGCCACGCCGCCCTGTACGACGACATCTGCGCCTCATCGGGCGAGAGGACAGGCAACTGAAGCTCCGAACGCGCCTCCGCCCATGATGGCTCGCGCGCACGCTGCTTGGCGATTCTCTCGATCAGCACACCGCCGTCAGGCTGCGGAGGATCAGGGCGAGCATCCGGCTTACCTGCTCCCGACCGTGCGGGGTCGGCGCGATCCGCAGCACGCTGGAC
>CAXTNB010000180.1:4385-6044 GCA_964245385.1 uncultured Acetobacteraceae bacterium
ACGCTGGACAGCAGCACGAGCACATCCTCCGGAGATGCGCCCGGAGCCATGGCTCCGACCTCTTCACAGGCGCTCATCAGGCGGCGAACGGCGTCCACAAGCGACCAGTAGGTTTCCTGTAAGTCCTGATCCGAAATCGCGGCATGAAGGCTGTCGGCGACGCCATGCTTGACGCCGCCGAAATCTGCGAAGCGCCGGCACCACAGGCGGAAGGCTTCGAGCGGCCGTTGCCGCTCAAGCAGCCTCGGCGCGAGCGCCAGCAGGGCGTCGATCTCCTTACGATAGACGCCGACCAGCAAGGCCTCGCGGCTTGGGAAGTGGCGGTACAGCGTCCCCGCGCCTACGCCGGCCGCCTTGGCGATGGCGTTGAGCGAGGTTTCCGGATCGGCGGCGAGCGCGTCACGGGCGACGTCCAGGATGCGATCCCGGTTCGCCCGCGCATCCGAACGCAGCCTTTCCTCGTCGTCGGACACAGCACCCCCTTGCGCAAACGGAGAGTTCTCCGGTATGACGCAGACCATGCGGAGAGTTGTCCGGTTCTATGCCGATCAGGAGCCTTCCATGCAATACACCAAGCTCGGCCGCTCAGGCCTGGACGTATCTCCCATCTGCATCGGCTGCATGGGGTTCGGCGACCCTTCCCGGGGCTACCCTTCCTGGTCTGTCGATGAGGAGGACAGCCGCGCGTTGATCCGTCATGCGGTAGAGGCCGGGGTCAACTTCTTCGACACGGCCAACATGTACTCCGAAGGTGAAAGCGAAGAGTTCGTCGGTCGAGCCCTCAAGGACTTCATCAGCCGCGACGCCGTGGTGATCGCCACCAAGCTGTCAGCCGCCACGCGCAACGGCCCCAACGCCGTCGGCTTGTCGCGCAAGGCGGTCATGACCGAAGTCGACCACAGTCTGCGCAGGCTCGGCACCGACTATATCGACCTTTACCAGATCCATCGCCGGGACCAGCTGACGCCGTGGGAAGAGACGCTCGAAGCCCTCCACGATCTCGTCAAGATGGGCAAGGTGCGTTATCTCGGCGCCTCGTCGATGAAGGCCTGGGAGTTCAGCAAGGCGCTGCACCTGCAAAGGGCGAATGGCTGGACAGCCTTCATTTCCATGCAAGACAACTACAATCTTCTTGCACGCGAGGAAGAGGGTGAGATGATGCCGCTCTGCGCCGATCAAGGGGTTCAAACCCTGATCTACAGCCCGCTTGGGCGGGGGCGGTTGGCGCGTCCGTGGGGCGAAAGCACCACTCGTTCCCACGAGGAAGCCGGGTATGCGAGCCTCTTTGAGGCCACGGCGGAAAGCGACCAGAAGATCGTCGAGGCGGTCGGCGCGGTTGCGGCGGAGCGCGGCGTCAGCCGGGCGGAGATCGCCCTGGCATGGCTGAGGCGTCACCCGGTCGTCGCCACGCCGATAATAGGCGCGCTGAAGACCAAGCACATCGACGATGCAGTGGCCGCGCTCTCGATCACCTTGACGGACGAGGAGGCGGCCAGACTGGAAGCGCCGTACACGCCCCGCTTCGACGGTCAGGGCATTTCCGACCCGGCGGTGCTCCACCCGGCCATGGAGGCGGCCACCGGCTTCAAGGCGTCCCCCCTCGCCTAGTGTCGGCTTTGCGGCCAGCCGATCAAGCATCCTCCTTTCCGTTGAACCGCT
>CAXTNB010000181.1:0-1944 GCA_964245385.1 uncultured Acetobacteraceae bacterium
GGCGCGGTAGGCGTGCACCAGCTCGACCGCGGTGACCCGCCCGGCCTGCAGGTCGCGCAGCAGCGACGCGATGCCGCGTCCCTGGACATCGTAACGGGGGACATCGTGACGGGCCTCGGACATCGGGGCAGCTCCCATGAGGCTCAGGCAGGCCAGGCTCAGGCAGGCCAGGCTCAGGCAGGCGAGGCTTGGGCAGGCTAGGCTTGGTCGGGGCAGCAGGAACCGGAAGCGCGGCGGCCGTCTCGTGCGCATGTCGCGTCCCTCCGCCGTCGCGTCGTCGACCCGGGGGCCGTGCGGCCGCATCTGCCGCGCGCCGCGGCACGTCGTCAAGCGGGACCGGATGCGAGGCGCGGCCGCGCGCGGCATGGTAACTCCGCGAGGCCGTCGCCATCTCTGGGCGTCAGCATCGCCCAACGACCAGGATCAGAGCCGCTCGTGAACAACGACAGCACGCCGTCGCCTTGGATCGACCAGTTCCGCCGCATGCCGCCGCCGGGCCGCAGGCTGCCCAACTGGTCGATCCTGGCGGTGCTCGCGGCACTCGCCGCCTGCTGGCTGATCTTCAACGCCTTCTACACGGTCGAGCCGACGGAGCTCGCCTTCACCCGCACTTTCGGGCGGGTCAATCAGGCCGCGGCCGATCCGATCGGTCCCGGCGTGCACCTGAAGCTGCCGTTCGTGACCGACGTGGACCGTCTGCAGGTCAGCGTCGACACGGTCAGCCCGCCGCAGGACCTGCGGGTGCTCAGCCACGACGGCCAGGTGATCACGCTCGGCGTGTCGGTGACCCGGCGCATCCCGCGCGACGCCGTCTACAACCTGCTCTACAACACCGGCACCGTCGGCAACGTCGACATCGACCGCAACGTGTTCGCGATCCTGGCCGACCGCACCATGACCATCTTCGGGCGCGAGGACGTGCTGACCATCGCCAGCGAGCGCGAGCGCGTCATCGGGCTGATGAAGACCGTGATCGCGCGCGACCTGCGCCGCCTGTTCGGGGTCGAGCTGATCGACCTGCAGATCACCGGCTTCCGCTTCAGCCCCGAGTACGAGCGCGCCGTCGACGAGAACACGCTGGCGAAGACCAATGCCTACCGGGCGCAGCAGATCCTCAAGCAGAAGCAGATCGAGGCGCAGCAGGCCGCGGCCGAGGCCCGCGGCCTCGCCGACGCGGCGATCGAGAAGGCGCGCGGCCAGAGCCAGAGCACGCTGCTGAACGCGGCGGCCGATGCGCGCGCCACCGAGATCCAGGCCGCCGCCGATGCCAACGCGATCAAGCTGCGCGTCGAGGCCGCGGGGGGTGCGGACGGCTACACCAAGGTCATGGCGGCCGAGACGCTGAAGCGCTGGAACGGGCAGGCGCCGCAGACCGTGCTGGGCGGATCCTCGTCGCCGTTGCCGTTCCTGCAGCTCAACCGCTAGAGCAGGACCGGGGCTGCAGGAGCCGATCCTGCTCCAGATCATGGCTCGGGCGACCGGTTCACGTCTCAGGCTGCCTCAGCCCGAGACGATCAGGCGCTGGAGCAGCTCGACCGCTGCCGCTACGGGGAGGCGCCCGATGGGCGACATGGTGATCGTGGCCTACCGTCCGAAACCCGGGCGGGAGCAGGACCTGCTGGCGCTGACGCGGCGACATGTGGGCGTGCTGCGCCGCCTGGGCCTCGCCACCGAGCGTCCGGCGGCGGCGATGCGCGGCGAGGATGGCGTGATCGTCGAGGTGTTCGAGTGGAAGGAGGGCGCGATGGCCCTGGCGCATCGGCATCCGGACGTGCTGGCGCTGTGGCAGCAGTATCAAGCGGTGTGCGACTACGTGCCGCTGCGCACGCTGCCGGAAGCCGCCACGCTGTTCGCCCGCTTCGAGCCGCTAGCGCTCTAGCGAAGCAACCCGCTGCGCTCCCCTCAACCAGATCGCGGGGGTCTGGGGCCTCAGGCCCCAGCGGG
>CAXTNB010000181.1:1954-6039 GCA_964245385.1 uncultured Acetobacteraceae bacterium
CCCCCCCCCCCCCCCCCCCCCCCCCCGGCCCCCCCCCCCCCCCCCCCCCCCCCCCCCCCCCCCCCCCCCCCCTGCCGCGCGCGACCATCCAGGCCGCCCTGCTGCGCGCGTTGCTGGCGCTGCTGCGCAGCCTGGGTCCGGTACGCGCCTCCAACCTGGTGGGCGCGCTGGCGCGCTGGATCGGCCCGCTGCTGCCGGTCTCGCGCGTCGCCGATGCCAACCTCAGCGCGGCGATGCCGACGCTGGACCGGGCCGCGCGCCGCAGGATCGTGCGTGGCGTGTGGGAGAATCTCGGCCGCACCGTCGGCGAGCTGCCGCATCTGGACAAACTGCGGGAGAACACGCCGAGCGGTCCCGGCTGGGAGGTCGAGGGTGCCGAGATCCTGCGCCAGGCGAAGCAAGGCGGTGGCCCGGTCATCTTCGTCTCCGGCCATATCGGCAACTGGGAGGTGCTGCCGCCGGCGGTGGCGCACCACGGCCTGCCGTTCGCCAGCCTGTATCGGGCGGCCGCCAGCCCGGCCGTCGACGCGGTGATCCTCGGCCTGCGCCGCCGTGCGCTGGGCCAGGACGTGCCGATGTTCCCCAAGGGGGCGGCGGGGGCGCGGGGCGCGCTCAGGCACCTGTCGCGCGGCGGCCATCTCGGCATGCTGATGGACCAGAAGATGAATGACGGGATCGCCGCCCGCTTCTTCGGCCGCACCGCGATGACGGCGCCGGCGCTGGCGTCGCTGGCGCTGCGCTACCGCTGCCGGGTGGTGCCGGGCTACGTGCAGCGCCTCGGACCCGCGCGCTTCCGGGTGATGGTCGAGCCGCCGCTGACGCTGCCGGACAGCGGCGACGCGCAGGCGGACGTGCTGGCGCTCACGCAGTCGGTCAACGACGTCATGGAGCGCTGGATCGCGGCCAGGCCGGAGAGCTGGCTGTGGCTGCACCGACGGTGGCCCAGGGCGTAGCGCCGCGGCCGGGCCGCTCAGCCGCCGCCGGTTGGGGTAGCGTCGCCGGGCGGCAGCGACCAGTGCGCGTCGCAGCGCGCCTCGTAGAGTGCGGCGTCGCCGACCTCCAGCAGCCGGCCGGTGTCGCGCTTCTTCGCCGTCCAGGCGGCCGGGGCGCCGCAGACATGGCAGCGCGCGCGCAGCACGACCCGCTCGTCCGCGGCGGCGAGCAGCCGGGCGACGACCTCGAACGGCTGCCGCCGGTAGTCGGTGTCGAGCCCGCCGACCGCCACCGCCGCACCCTGGCGCACCGCGCCGAGCACGTCCGCGACCACGTCGCCGCGGTAGTGCGGCGCGGTCATGAACTGCGCCTCGTCCAGCAGCAGCGCCGCCTGCGCGGCCGCCCGCGTCGGCCAGGACGAGACCGGCCGCGCGGGCAGCGACGTACCCTCGCGGCTGCGCAGCGTGCCGTCGCTGCGGCCGTCGAAGGCCGGGATCAGGGCCAGCGTCTCGCCGGGACGGCGCCCCGCGCGCGCGATCAGCGCCGCACTCTTGCCGGCGAACATCGGGCCGGTGATCACCGTCAGGCTGCCGCGGCGGTGGGCCATGCGCGGCGAAGCGCCCTCGCTCTCGTTGCGGAGAGGCATTGATAGCAGGCGGGCGGATCCCTTGACCATGCCCCCTCGGACGCCGGACAAGTCCTGCCATGCAGCGCATCTTCTCCGGCATCCAGCCGACCGGCATCCCGCACCTGGGCAACTATCTCGGCGCCATCCGCCACTGGGTGGCGCTGCAGCAGGACCATGAGTGCCTGTTCTGCCTGGTCGACCTGCACGCCATCACGGTGTGGCAGGACCCCGCGGTGCTGCGACAGCAGACCCGCGCCCAGCAGGCGGTGCTGCTGGCGGCGGGGATCGATCCGGTGCGCCACATCCTGTTCAACCAGTCGGCGGTGAGCGCGCACGCGCGCCTGGCCTGGATCTTCAACTGCGTCGCCCGCCTCGGCTGGCTCAACCGCATGACCCAGTTCAAGGACAAGGCCGGCGGCGACCGGGAGGCCTCGTCGGCGGGCCTCTACGTCTATCCGAACCTGATGGCCGCCGACATCCTGACCTATCACGCGACCCGGGTGCCGGTCGGCGACGACCAGCGCCAGCACCTGGAGCTCGCCAACGACATCGCGCAGAAGTTCAACCACGACTACGGCGTCGATTTCTTCCCCACGATCGAGGCGCTGATCGCCCCGCAAGCGGCGCGGGTGATGAGCCTGCGCGACGGCGGCAGGAAGATGTCGAAGTCCGATCCCTCGGAGCAGAGCCGGATCTCGCTCACCGACGACGCCGACGCCATCGCGCACAAGATCCGCCGCGCCAGGACCGACGCGCCGCCGCTGCCGGGCGAGCTCGAGGGGCTCGAGGGGCGCCCGGAGGCGCGCAACCTGGTGCAGATCTACGCCGCCCTCGCCGGACTGACGCCGGAGCAGGTGCTGGCCCGCCACGGCGGCAGCGGCTTCGGCGTCTTCAAGGAGGCGCTGAGCGAGATCGTGATCGCCGCGATCGCGCCGATCGCGCGCGAGACCGCGCGCCTGCTGGCCGATCCCGCCCATCTCGACGGCGTGCTGCGCGAGGGTGCGGCGCGGGCGCGCGCGCTCGCCGAGCCGATCGTGTGCGAAGCCGAGCGGATCGTGGGATGCCTGCGGTGACTGCTCCGATGCGCCAGGCGCAGCACCGGCTGCAGATCGAGACCCACGGCAAGGGCCTCACCGAGATCACCCGCGCGGTGGTCGGCTGGGTGTCGCGGCAGGGCGTCGAGACCGGGCTGCTCACCCTGTGGTGCCGCCACACCTCGGCCTCGCTGACGGTGCAGGAGAACGCGGACCCGACGGTGCGCGAGGACATACGCCGCTTCTTCGAGCGCCTGGTGCCCGAGGACGTCGCGGGCCGGCCGCCGGCCTACGCGCACGACGACGAGGGTGCCGACGACATGCCGGCGCACCTGCGCACCATGCTGACCGACACCCAGCTGAGCGTCCCGGTGTCGGAGGGCCGGCCGGTGCTCGGCACCTGGCAGGGCATCTACCTGTTCGAGCATCGCCGCCGTCCGCACGTCCGTGAGCTGGTGCTGCACCTGCTGGGCACGTGAGGCGGCCGGCGGCGAGGGGTGCTCCGTTCAGGCCGCAGGGCCGTCGCGCGCGGCCCGATCGTCGAAGGCGCGACGTGCCGCCTCGATGCGGACGCGGTGGGCGCGCGCCCAGTTGCTGAGCGCCTCGACCGGCTGCCACAGCGACAGGCCGAGCTCGGTCAGGGCGTAGTCGACCCGGGGCGGGTTGCTCGGGGTCACCGTCCTGGTCACCAGGCCGTCGCGCTCCAGCCCGCGCAGGGTCAGGGTCAGCATGCGCTGCGAGATGCCGCCGATCATGCGCTTGATCTCGTTGAAGCGTCGCGGGCCGCCGCCGAGCAGCGCCACCACCAGCACGCTCCACTTGTCGCCGACACGCGTCAGGATCGCGTTCACCGCGCGGCACTCGTCGCTGGCGTGACGCAGCACCGGTCCGGTCACAGCCCTGTGCCCTGGTTGCATGACTGTGCCTCCTTGTGACGCGACGCCGCGGTGATTCATACATACCTGGTCACAAACCAGAACCCGAAGGCGATCTCCATGAAGCTGCTGCACGTCGATTCCAGCATCCTCGGCGACAACTCGGTCAGCCGCGCGATCTCGGCCGCCATCGTGTCGCGGCTGCGCGAGACCCATGACGGGCTGGAGGTGCTTCGCCGCGACCTCGCTGCGACGCCGGTCTCCCACCTCTCCGGCGCCTACCTGGCCGGGCAGAGTGCGGACGTGCAGCACGACCAGGCGATGCAGGAGGAGCTCTCGCTCGGCGGCGCGGTGCTGGAGGAGTTCCTGGGCGCGGACATCGTCGTGATCGGGGTGCCGATGTACAACTTCACCATCCCGAGCCAGCTCAAGGCCTGGGTCGACCGCGTGCTGGTGGCCGGCAAGACGTTCCGCTACACCGCGGCCGGCGCCGAGGGCCTGGCCGGCGGCAAGCGTGTGGTGCTGGCGCTGTCGCGCGGCGGCTTCTATGCCCCAGGCGCGCCGCACGCGGCGTTCGAGCACCAGGAATCCTACCTCCGGACGATGTTCGGCTTC
>CAXTNB010000182.1:0-5696 GCA_964245385.1 uncultured Acetobacteraceae bacterium
TGGGCTTCCCCTCGGTCGGCTATGGCGACCGCGACTACTACGCCGTGCTGCTGCTCTCCACCCTGCTCGGCGGCGGCATGTCGTCGCGGCTGTTCCAGGAGGTGCGCGAGAAGCGCGGGCTGGTCTATTCGGTCTACGCCTTCAACGCGCCGTTCCTCGATGGCGGCCTGTTCGGCATCTACGCCGGCACCGGCGAGACGGAGGCCAAGGAGCTGCTCCCCGTCACCATCGAGGAGCTGCGCAAGGTGCAGCGGCAGATCGGCCAGGCCGAGCTCGACCGCGCCCGCGCCCAGGTCAAGTCGAGCCTGCTGATGTCGCTGGAGAGCACCGGCAGCCGCTGCGAGCAGCTCGCCCGCCAGTACCAGGTGTTCGGCCGGCTGATCCCGGTGGCGGAGACCGTGGCCAGGCTGAACGCGGTCGGCATCGACGACGTGCGGCGCAGCGCGGCACGGCTGTTCCGCGGCACCCCGACGCTGGCCTCGATCGGGCCGTCGCGGCACATCCCGATGCTGGACACCGTCACCGAGAGCCTGGCGGCATGAGTATCGAACTGCTGGACCAGCTGGTGCGGCTGGCGCGATCCCAGGGTGCCGACGCCGCCGAGGCGGTGCTGGTGCGCGGCACCTCGCTCGGCGTGCAGGTCCGGCAGGGCAGGACCGAGGAGCTGGAGCGCTCCGAGCACAACGACCTCGGGCTGCGCGTGTTCGTGGGCGCCGCGGGGGCGCTGCGCCACGCCATCGTCTCGGCGACCAGCGACGATCCGGCCGGCTTCCGCCAGCTCGCCGCGCGCGCGGTGGCGATGGCGCGCGTGGTGCCCGACGACCGCTACGCCGGCCTGTGCGAGCAGGCCGCCCGCGGCCGGCTCGACGGCGACGGGCTCGAGCTGGAGGATCCGGCCGAGCCGGACGTCGCGGCACTCGCCGAGCGCGCCGGGCGTGCCGAGGACGCGGCGATGGCGGTGCCCGGCGTCGCCAACTCGCTCGGCGCCTCCGCCGGCTTCGGCCGCACCGAGGTCGTGCTGGTCACCTCGGCCGGCTTCTCCGGCCGCTACGCGCGCACCAGCCACTCGGTCTCCGCCAGCGTGCTGGCCGGCACCGGCACCGACATGCAGCGCGACTATGACGGCCATTCGACGGTGCACCTGGCCGATCTCGACGACGCCGCCGGCATCGGCCACAGCGCCGGCGAGCGCGCGGTGGCGCGGCTGAACCCGACCCGCCCCACGACGGCGCGCATGCCGGTGGTCTACGACCCGCGCGTGTCGGGCAGCCTGCTCGGACACCTGTCCGGGGCGATCAACGGTGCCGCGGTGGCACGCGGCACCTCGTTCCTCAAGGACCGCATGGGCACGCGCATCCTGCGTCCCGGCGTGAGCGTGACCGACGACCCGCGACGCCTGCGCGGGCTGCGCAGCCGTCCGTTCGACGGCGAAGGCGTGCCGACCGGCCCGCTGCTGCTGGTCGAGGACGGCGTGCTGCGCAGCTGGGTGCTCGACGGCCGCAGCGCGCGCCAGCTCGGGCTCGCCACCAACGGCCACGCCTCGCGCGGTCCCTCCTCGCCGCCCTCGCCGTCGGCGACCAATCTCAGCCTCTCGGCCGGGACGCTCAGCCCCGCCGAGCTGATGGCCGACATCGTCGAGGGCCTCTACGTCATCGAGATGATGGGCTCGGCGGTGAACGGCATCACCGGCGACTACAGCCGCGGCGCCACCGGCTTCATGATACGCCACGGCGCGCTGGCGGAACCGGTGGCGGAGATCACCGTGGCCGGCAACCTGATCGGGATGCTGTCGGAACTCACGCCCGCTTCCGACCTGGTGTTCCGACGCGGCATCGATGCGCCGACGATCCGGATCGACGGGATGACCGTTGCAGGATCCTGAGCCGCGCCCCATCTGAGCTGCGGCCCCGGGCGCCGTCCTGAACGGCGCCCGCACCCCACCAGAGGTTCCATGACCCGCATCACGCGCCACCGATTCTCCTGCCTGATGGCGGCCTTCCTGCTGCTGAGCCTGGCGCCGGCAGCGGCGGACGCGCGTGCCGGCAGCGGCTTCTCGATGGGCAGCCGCGGCAGCCGCACCTACAGCATGCCGGCGCCGACCCGCACCAGCCCGTACGGCGCCGCCCCGATCGATCGCAGCATGACGCCGAGCGCGGCGCCGTTCGGCGGCATGTCGCAGGGCATGCCCCTGGGCATGCGCGGCCACCCGCTGGCGGCCGGCCTGCTCGGCGGCTTCCTCGGCGCGGGGATCGGCGGCATGCTGTTCGGCCACGGCTTCATGGGTGGCGGGATGGGCCTGGGCGGCCTGCTCGGGTTGCTGCTGCAGATCGCGCTGATCGTGTTCGCGGTGCGCTGGCTGCTGCGCCGCTTCGCCGGCACCGGCGCGCGCGGCCTGGCCGGCGTGGCGCCGGCCGGCCTGTCGAGCGGCGGCTACCGCCAGGCGAGCGCGCGCACGATGTCGGGCGGCTGGGCCGGCAACGCGCCGCCGCTGCAGATCGCGGCACCGGATTATCGCCAGTTCGAGCAGACCCTGCGCGACGTGCAGTCGGCCTGGACCCGCTCCGACGTGGCCGGGCTGCAGCGCCTGGCGACCCCGGAGATGGTGCGCTACTTCGCCGAGCAGCTGCAGGACCAGTCGCGTCGCGGCGTGCGCAACGCGGTCTCCGACGTGCGGCTGGAGCGCGGCGACCTGTCGGAGGCGTGGAGCGAGGGCGGCCGCGACTACGCGACGGTGGCGATGCGCTACTCGATGATCGACGTCACCACCGACGCCGGCGGTCGCGTCGTGGACGGCAGCCCGAGCGAGCGGGTCAGCGTCGGCGAACTCTGGACCTTCGTGCGCGTGCCCGGCGGCCCCTGGGGCCTGTCGGCGATCCAGCAGGCCCGCTAGGAGCCGCCGCCTCGGCGTACGCAGCGGGCTCGGTGGGCCGAGTTCAGGGCTTCGCCAGCACGAGCAGGGCGACGAACAGGCCGAGCGGTGCAAGGTGGGAATATTCGCGGCGACGCAGGACGGTCAGGACCGCCGCGGCGATGACGACGCCGCCCAGGATCAGGCCCGTCCCGCGCGTGGCGGGAAGGACGATCAGGCCGGCGATCGCCACTTCCGACGCACCGGTCACGCGGCACCACCAGGCGGGATAGCCCCAGCGCACGAAGCTGCGCCGCGTCGCGGCCGTGCCGAGCGCGTTGAACAGTCCCGCGCCGAGGAAGCCGGCGGCGAGCACCGGGATCGAGAGGGCGTGCAGCATCTCAGCGCCCCTCCGTCGCCAGCGGGCTCGCGGCCAGGATCATCAGCAACGCCGTGACGCCATGGATGCCGAAGGCGCTGCGGGCCGAGCCTCTGGCGGCGAGGATCAGCAGCATGTCGCCGACGGGGATGATCGCCTCCACCAGCAGCACGATGCCGACCACCCGCGACCCGCCCCACGCCATGAGCGCCAGCACGGTCAAGCCGGAGGCGATGTCGCGCACCCCCTTGAGGCGAAGCCACCAGGCGAGGTTCGCGCCCGCTTCGGGCAACGGCAGGCCGAAGCCGCGCATCGCGGTCGTCGGGCTCGCCACGTACCAGCCACCGATCGCGATGATCGCGAGCGCCAGCAGCAGCGCCATTGCAGTCGCCAGCCAATGCATCCGCACCTCCGTCTTGCAGTCACAGATAGTCTAGCGTTGCTAGATATTCAAGTGTCCTTATGATCCGGCTGCGTCGCACCGCCGCCGGGAGGTCGAGGGTTGAGCATCGCCGAGCGGAAGGACAGGCAGCGTGCCCAGCGCGAGCAGCGCATCACCGCGGCGGCGCGCCTGGTCGCGGAATCCGAAGGATGGCACGCCGTCACGATCCGCCGCCTGGCGGAGGAGATCGAGTACAGCCAGCCGGTCCTGTACTCCCACTTCGAGAACAGGGACGCGATCGTGGCGGCAGTCGCCGTCGAAGGCTTCCGCGAGTTCACGACCGCACTTCGGCAGGCGGCGCGTGGCCTCACGGATCGTGGCCAGGCGCTCTGCAGCGTCGCCATGGCGTACCTGGCCTTCGCCCGCGAGCATCCGGCCCTGTACGCGGCGATGTTCACGCTGCCGACCGGTCTTCGCTTCGCGCGAGCCGACACCGAGCCGGAACTCAGGAGTGCCTTCGCCGCCCTCGCGGCGGTCGTCGCGCCATCGAGCGCCGACGTCGACGTCGCGACCGAGACGTTCTGGGCAGCCCTTCATGGACTCGCCGAACTGGAGCGCTCGGGCCGGATCAGGCAGGGCGCGCGCCTCGAGCGGGTGGCGCTCGTCGTGCGCGCACTGCTCGGCGGTGGACCCGGCTGACCGATTGACGATCTCTGTCCTGCCGAGCGGACGCCCAGGCAACTGGGTCAGAGATTGGGGTCTGGGGCCGCCGGCCCCAGCGGGTCAAGGGCGAAGCCCTTGCCTGCTCCATCGTCGCAACCTGCTAGCGCCTGATCCACCCCGCCGGCCGCCGCCGCTCCCAGCCGAGGCGTTCCAGCTCCGGCGCGTCGTCCGCCGCCTCGGGATAGCCGAGGCAGAAATACCCGATCAGGGTCCAGTGCGCCGGCACGTCCAGCAGCCGAGCCACCGCGACGGGATCGAGGATCGAGACCCAGCCGAGCCCGAGCCGCAGCGCGCGGGCCAGCAGCCAGAGCGTGTGCACCGCCATCACCGCCGAGTAGGCGGTGGCGTCGGGCATCGTGCGTCGGCCGAGGCCGCGTCCCTGCTCCGGCTCCGGCTCGGCGAACACCGCGAACTGGCAGGGTGCCCGGTCGAGCCCGGCGAGCTTGAGGCGCACGTAGAGGGCTGCGTCGTCGTCGGCCTGGGCCGCCAGGGCGAGCGCGTTGCAGGCCTCGAAGTTGGCGCGCACCGCGGCACGCCGCGCCGGGTCGTCGACCATCACCAGCCGCCACGGCTCGCTCAGCCCCACCGAGGGCGCGAGGGAGGCGGCCGCCACCAGCCGGTCGACCAGCTCGGCGGCGACCGGCTCGGGGCGAAAGCGGCGGACGTCGCGCCGCCAGCGGAACAGCTCCAGCAGCCGCGCCTGGAAGGCGCCGTCGAAGCTCGGCTCGTCCGCGCTGGCCGGGATCTCGGTCATGGCGGCGAGCCTACAGCATCCGCCAGATCCGCGCTGCGTCCCGACGATCAGCCGATGACCGCCGTCTCCTCGGACAGCACGAACTCGCAGCCGGCGAGGTCGAGGAACTTCGCCTCGTCGGGACGGATGACCTCCAGGTAGCGCGGCGCGGTGAAGACGGCCTGCAGCGCCGCGAGGTCGTCGAACCAGAGCTCGGTGATGCCGTCGAAGCGGACCGGCGGCAGGCCGGGAAGCGGCACCGGCACGGCGTGGCACTGGACGTAGCGGCGCACGTGCTGCCGCACCTCGGCCAGGGCGCAGAACAGCGGCGCGTGCTTGTCCCGGTGATAGGCGACGAAAGCCTCGTGGCTCAGCGCGGGGTGGCGCCGCAGCAGGATGGTGAACTTGATCATCTCGTTGCTCCAGGTGGCGAATGGCGGCGTGGCCAAGGTTGGCCCGCGCCGCGCCATTGCTTACAATGTATACTTAGGAGCTTTGCTTACAGTGTCAACATCCGGATCCGGTCGCACGCGTCGCGGCGAGCTGCGCGCCGCCCTGCTCGCCGCCGCCCTGGACCTGCTGGCCGAGGATGGCGCCGACGCGCTCTCGCTGCGCGCGGTCGCCCGCCGCG
>CAXTNB010000182.1:5706-6006 GCA_964245385.1 uncultured Acetobacteraceae bacterium
GGGAAGCGGCGCCCGGGCAGGCGCTGGTGGCCCAGGCCGTCGCCTACGTGCGCTTCGCGCTCGCCCACCCGGCGCTGTTCCGGCTCATCTCCGGCCCGAAGCGGGCGGGGGCGCATCCGGAGCTGCTCGCCGCCGCCGACGCCACCTACGGCGTGCTGTCGGCCCGCGTCGCGGTCGGGACGGCGGACGGCAGCGACCGCGCGGCGCGTGCGGTCGGCTGCTGGGCGCTGGCGCACGGTCTCGCCGCCCTGTTCCTGGACGGCCAGATCAGCGAGAGGATGCCGGCACCGACGGAAGAGG
>CAXTNB010000183.1:0-5992 GCA_964245385.1 uncultured Acetobacteraceae bacterium
GTCGCGGCGGGCGCCGCCGCGCTGCGAAAGCCGATCCGTCCCCCGGGCGCAGGCGCGCCGGCGGCCCTGATGGCGGGCCCGGGTGCCGGCGGATGGGTCGGGCCGCCGCCGACGCCCAGGCGCTGTGCCGCCTGCGGCGTCAGGCCGCGGGTCTCCGCCGACGGACGGATCGGCAGGGCGCCGCGCACCGGCTGTGCCGCCGCCGACTGGAAGCCGCGCGCCGCCGGGCTTTCGAGCCCGTGCGCGACCGGGTGGATCTGCCGCGATCCGGCCATCGCCGCCGCCGGGGCGACGGTGAGCGCGGCGCGGTTGACGAAGCCGGCACCGCCGCGGCGCTCGCCGCCGGGTGCTCCCGCACCCCAGGCCGGCTGATGCCAGCCGCCGCCGCGGTTCAGGCGGCTCAGGTAGCGGCTGCTGGCGCCGTAGGGCGGCGCGTAGGCCTCGCGCGGCCCGAGCGGCACCCAGCCGATATCGCCGCGCCCCGAGGACAGGGAAGCGGCCAGCAGGCCGGCGCCGACGCCCACGACCGCGCCGGCGGCGATGAAATCCACCAGGGCCGGCGCGTAGGCGGGCTGCTCGTCGATCGGCGCACCGGGCTGGCCCGGCACCCAGCACCAGCGCTGTCCGAGCTGCGCCCAGCGCCCGTAATGGAAGGGGGCGAATCCCCACGGTTCGTTATCGACCCAGGTCCAGCCCCAGGGCGCCACGTACGACCAGCTGCCGTCGCGATACGGCACCCAGTCCGGCGCCACCTGAGGCACCCAGACCTGGCCGTACTGCGGGTCGTCCTGCCAGCTGCCGTACTGTGCCAGGTCCTCGGCGCCGGTCATGCCCTGCACCGCCGCCGGCGCGTTGGCCGGTGCGCTGTTGCGCGCCAGCATCGCGGTCAGGAACGGGTCGTAGGAGCTCAGCGGCTCGACGTCGCCCTGCACGTCCTGAGTGCCGGTGGCGACCGCCATCTGTCCCTGGCCGGCGCGCAGCGCCAGCGTGCCGGCGGTCAGCTGGGCGGCGCCGCGCACCACCACCACGCGGGTCGGCGTGGCGCTGTCGCCGGCGAGCACCTCGTATTCCCCGGCGGTGGCGATCTGCACCGCTCCTCGCGGCGTGTTGATGGTGTAGGTCTCGCCCGGCTGCAGGTCGCGCAGGTCGAGGAACAGCGCACCCTGCGGCTCGGCGGCGAGCAGGTTGCGGTCGTCCAGGGTGGCGAGATCCAGCTCGGTGCTGTCGGCCAGCGTGATCAGGCTGTCGCCGACCTGGAGGTCGGCCTGCGCCTGCGGCTGGGTCCAGAGCGCGTCGCCCGAGCTGACCGGGAAGTTCAGCACCGCCGGCGTCCACTGCGTCGCCCCGGCACCGTGGCTGGAGACCGTGCGCTCGAGGCGGGCGAGACGCCCGACGCGGGCCGGCGGGTCGCCCGCAGGCGGCGACCCGGTGTCCTGCGCGCGCGCCGCGGAGATGCCGACGCAGCTCGACATCAGCATGCCCGAGCCCGCCACCAGCGCGCTCAGCCGGAACACCCTCGATCGCCTGTCCATCGGCCGTCCTGCCCGCCCGCTCGTTCCTCGCCGCACTCTCCGGGCGGATTAGGTTGATAAGATGGCAGGATCGCCGGCGGCGCCGGTCAGTGCGACTTGCCGCGTCCGGTCGCCTGCTGCAGCGCCTCGATGCGCTTGGAGGCCTCGGCCTTGTTCAGAGAGGGGTCGAATTCCTCTCCCGCCTCGGCGCTCAGCGTCTTGAGGTAGGATTGCTGCGCGCCGGTCATGCTCTCCTCGCCGGTCGCCCAATCGTCGGGGTTCTTCTCGGTGTTCGACGGCAGAGCCTGCTCGTGCACCGGGTCCTTGTCTTTCGTGCTCATGCCGGGGTGAACGTTCCCGTTCCCGTTTGGTTCCGAGGGTTCGCGACGCCGCGCGCTCAGGGCCTGCCCGGAATCCGGTGCCGGTAGCTCAGCGCCTCGGCGACGTGCGGACGTGCGACCTGATCGCTGCCCGCGAGGTCGGCGATCGTGCGCGACACGCGCAGCATCCGGGTGAAGCCGCGGGCCGACAGGCGCAGCCGCTCGGACGCCTTTTCCGCCAGGTCGCGGGCCTCGTCGGCGAGTTCGAGCTGCTCGACGCCCGCCTCGGCGTTGCACAGCCCGTCCTGCCGCGCGTGCTGGCGCGAGCGGCAGGACGCGATCCGCGCGGAGACGGTGCCGCTGCACTCGCCGGCGGGCGCACGCGCGATCTCGCGCGCCGGCACCGGCTGCACCTGCACGCAGAGGTCGATGCGGTCCAGCATCGGCCCGCTGATCTTGCTCATGTAGTCCTCGCCGCATTTCGGCGCCCGTCCGCATTCCCGGCTGGCGTCGCCGAGATGGCCGCAGCGGCACGGGTTCATCGCCGCGACCAGCTGGAAGCGGGCCGGGTAGGTGACGTGGGCGGCGGCGCGCGCCACCGTGGTGCGTCCGGTCTCGATCGGCGCGCGCAGGGCTTCCAGGGACTGCCGCGGCAGCTCGGGCATCTCGTCGAGGAACAGCACCCCGCGGTGCGCGAGGCTGACTTCTCCCGGTTTCGCCCGCGGGCCGCCGCCGATGATCGCCGCCTGGCTCGCCGAGTGATGCGGCTCGCGGAACGGCGGCCGCATCACCAGCTTGCCCTCGTGCAGCAGCCCGGCGACGCTGTGGATCGCGCTCACCTCCAGGGCCTCCGCCGCCGAGAGGTCCGGCAGCAGGCCGGGCAGGCGTGCCGCGAGCATGGATTTTCCGGCACCCGGCGGCCCGATCAGCATCAGGCTGTGGCCGCCGGCGGCGCTGATCTCGATCGCGCGCTTGGCGGTCTCCATCCCCTTCACGTCGGCGAGATCCGGCGCCCGGCCGGGCTGCGCCAGGCCGGGCAGCTCCGGCGGCGTCAGCACCTGGGTGCCGCGGAAATGGTTGACCAGGGAGAGCAGGTCCGGCGCCGCCAGCACCTCGATCTCCCCGCCCCAGGCCGCCTCGCCGCCCTGCTGCGCGGCGCAGACCAGCCCGAGCGACAGCGCGCTGGCGCCGAGTGCCGCCGGCAGCACGCCGGTGACCGGGTTGATGCGGCCGTCGAGCGACAGCTCGCCGATCGCGGCGTAGCCGGCGACCTCGTCGCGCGGCAGCACGTCCATCGCCGACAGCACGCCGAGCGCGATCGCGAGGTCGAAATGGCTGCCCTCCTTCTGCAGGTCGGCCGGCGCCAGGTTGATCAGGATGCGCTTGGGCGGCAGCGCCAGGCTCATCGCGGTGAGCGCCGCGCGCACCCGCTCGCGCGCCTCCGCCACCGCCTTGTCGGCGAGCCCCACGATCAGGAAGGCCGGCAGGCCGTTGGAGATCTGCACCTGGACCTCCACCGGCACGGCGTCGATCCCCGAGAAGGCGAAGCTGCGAACGCGGGCGATCGACATGGGCAGGCTCCGGGAGCCGTCATGGCTCATCCGGAAGGGTGACCGGGTTTGCTTAAAGAAGGATTGACGGCGCGCGAGCGGGCGTCGGTTCTTTATTCCTGGACGTCCTCGGCCGAGGGCGTGTGCAAAGAAAGGCCGGGCTCTGCCCGGACCCGCCAAAGGCGCGGCCTTTGGAAACCGATTCATTAAGTGGATTCTCAAGGCTAGCCTTGAGCGGGTCCAGGGCAGCGCCCTGGCCTTGCCTATCGCCGCTGATACAGCAGCCGAGCCCGGATCGTGCTGTCGAGCGAGCGCAGCGCCTCGAGGATCAGCGTCGCGTCCTCGCGCTCGGCGTCGGCCTCGACCACGACGTAGCCGATCTCGGCGTCGGTCTCGAGGTACTGGGCGGCGATGTTGATGCCCGCGCTCGAGAAGATGTCGTTGATCTTGCCGAGGATGCCCGGGACGTTGTGATGCACGTGCATGAAGCGTGTGCCGCGCGGCCGCGCCGGCAGCTGCACCTCGGGGAAGTTCACCGCACCGAGGGTGGCGCCGACGTCGCTGTAGGCGATCAGCTTGCGCGCCACCTCGACGCCGATGCGGTCCTGCGCCTCGGCCGTCGAGCCGCCGATGTGCGGCGTCAGGATCACGTTGTCGAGGCCCTGCAGCGGGGAGGTGAAGCGCTCGGCGTTGCTGCTCGGCTCGTCGGGGAACACGTCGATCGCGGCACCCAGCAGGTGGCCGGCGCGCAGCGCGTCGGCGAGGGCGGCGAGGTCCACCACGTGGCCGCGCGCGTTGTTGAGCAGGAAGCTGCCCGGCTTCATGCGGGCGATCTGCGCGGCGCCGATCAGGTCGCGCGTGTCGGGCGTCTGCGGCACGTGCAGGCTGACCACGTCGCTCTGCGCCAGCAGCGCATCGAGGGTGGCGGCGGCGCCGGCGTTGCCGTGTCCGAGCTTGTCGATCACGTCGTGGTAGATGACGCGCATGCCGAGCGCCTCGGCCAGCACCGAGAGCTGGCTGCCGATGCTGCCGTAGCCGACGATCCCCAGCGTCTTGCCGCGCACCTCCCAGCTGTCGGCGCTCGACTTGTCCCAGACGCCGTCGTGGGCCGCGACCGACTTCGGGAAGATGCGCCGCATCAGCATGATGATCTCGCCGATCACCAGCTCGGCCACCGAGCGCGTGTTGCTGTACGGCGCGTTGAACACCGGGATGCCGCGGGCGCGCGCCTCGGCGAGTGCCACCTGGTTGGTGCCGATGCAGAAGCAGCCGACCGCGATCAGCTTGCGCGCGGCCTCGATCGTGGCGGCGGTGAGCTGGGTGCGCGAGCGGATGCCGAGCACGTGCACGCCCTCGAGCGCGTCGCGCAGCGCCTCGCCCTCCAGCGCGCCGGGCAGGCGGGTGATGTTGGAGTAGCCCGAGGCGACCAGCAGCCCGACGGCGCTCTCGTGCACGCCCTCCAGCAGCAGGATCCTGATCCGGTCCTTGGGCAGGGAGAGCTCGCTCGGCATCGATCGTTCCGTTCCTGCTGCCCGTTGGCATGGCGTCGCCGCAGGGGTTAGCCGAGTGCGGATCAGCTTTCCAGCGCGTCGGCGGGTATGGCTGCCATCCCTCAGGCGGGATCGCCCGGCACGCCCCCGCCGGCGAGTGCCGCGACCGCGGGCGCCAGCAGCGCCGGATCGCCGACCGCGAGCACGCTGCCGTCGCCGTCCTGGCGCAGCGGCCGCCCCTGCCAGTCGGTGACGCGGCCCCCCGCGCCCTCGACCACCGGGACCAGCGCCGCCCAGTCCCAGGGCTTCATGCCGCACTCCGCGATGACGTCGAGCTGGCCCAGCGCCAGCAGGCCGTAGGCGTAGCAGTCGCCACCCCAGGAGGCGCGGCGCACCGACGAGCGCAGGCCGTCCCAGCGCGCCCGGAACGGCGGCTCCAGCATCTCGGGCGAGGTGCAGGACAGCTCGGCGCGGGCCAGCCCGGCACAGGCGCGGGTGCGCGCAGCACCGGGCAGGATCGCCGAGAGGAACCGCGTCGGCTGGCCGGCGAGCCCGATCCAGCGCTCGCCGGTGATCGGCTGGTCGATCACGCCGAGCCTCGGCTCCCCGTCCTGCAGCAGCGCCACCAGCACCCCGAAGCTCGGCCGGCCGGTGATGAAGGCGCGCGTGCCGTCGAGCGGGTCGAGCACCCAGCGCCAGCGCGACCCTGGCCGCTCCAGCCCGAACTCCTCGCCGAGGATGCCGTGCTCCGGCAGCCGTTCCGCGAGCACCGCGCGCATCGCCCGCTCGGCGCTGCGGTCGGCGAGGGTGACCGGGCTGTCATCGGCCTTGTCGGCGGCGTCGAGCGGCATCCGGAAGACCGCACGGATGACGCAGCCGGCGACGTCCGCCGCCGCGGTGGCCGCCGCCAGCCACGCGTCCGGCAGAGGGAGGTCCGGCGGCGAGGCGCCTATTTGCTGGCCGCCTTCTGGCTGCTGGCCGCCTTCTGGCCGGCGGCGTCGGCGCCGCCCGGTCCGCTGCCGGGAAGCGGTGCCGGGTTCGGCGCCAGGCTGCGCAGGTAGGCGACGACGGCGGCACGCTGCTTCTCGCTGGGGATGCCGGCGAAGCTCATCTTGGTGCCG
>CAXTNB010000184.1:0-5947 GCA_964245385.1 uncultured Acetobacteraceae bacterium
CCGCTCGATCGACGGGCCGGCGGTGTTCATCCAGACCAACGTGGTCGGCACCTTCGCGCTGCTCGAGGCCGCACGAGGATACTGGGCGGGCCTGTCGCCGCAGGCGCGCGCGTCGTTCCGTTTCCATCACATCTCGACCGACGAGGTGTTCGGCGCGTTGCAGGCGGGCGATCCGCCATTCACCGAGGCGACGCCCTACGATCCGCGCAGCCCGTACTCCGCGAGCAAGGCGGCCTCGGACCACCTGGTGCGGGCCTGGTACCACACCTACGGGTTTCCCGCCTTCGTCACCAACACGACCAACAACTACGGCCCCTGGCACTTCCCGGAGAAACTCATTCCGCTGGTGACGATCAACGCCATCGAGGGCCGCGAGCTGCCGGTGTACGGGGACGGCTCCAACCAGCGCGACTGGCTGTTCGTCGAGGATCACGCCGAGGCGCTGGTGCGTGCGGTGGAGCATGGCCGGCCCGGCGAGACGTACGCGATCGGCGCGCGCCAGCCGCGTTCCAATCTCGAGGTGGTGCGGGCCATCTGCCGCGTGCTGGACGAGCTGCGTCCCGATCCCGCGGGACCGCGGCAGCGGCTGATCCGTCACGTCACCGACCGCCCCGGCCACGATTTCCGTTACGAGATCGATGCCTCGCACGCGCAGCAGGCGCTGGGTTGGCGCGCCGCCCACGATTTCGAACGCGGCATCCGGCGCACGGTGCTATGGTATCTCGAGCACCAGGCGTGGTGGTCGTAGATACGCAGCAAGCGCTACACCGGCCAGAGGCTTGGGACCGCAGCATGAGCAGATTCGCCGAGGCGACCCAGTCGGACAAGCTCGCGAGCGAGAAGCCGATGAAGGGCATCCTGCTGGCCGGCGGATCGGGCACCCGGCTGCATCCGATGACGCTGGCGGCCAGCAAGCAGCTGCTGCCGGTCTACGACAAGCCGATGATCTACTATCCGCTCAGCACGCTGATGCTGGCGGGGATCCGCGACATCATGATCATCTCCACCCCCGACGACCTGCCGCAGTTCGAGCGCCTGCTCGGCGACGGCAGCCGTCTCGGCGTGCGGTTCTCGTACCGCGTGCAGCCGACGCCGGACGGCATCGTGCAGGCCTTCCTGATCGCCGACGACTGGCTGGAGAACGCGCCGTGCGCGTTGGCGCTCGGCGACAACCTCGTGTTCGCCGACCATCTCGGCATCTCGCTGCGCAACGCGGCGGCGCGGCCGGAAGGTGCGACCGTGTTCGCCTATCAGGTGCGCGATCCGGAACGATACGGTGTCGTCAGTTTCGACGAGGCCGGGCGCGCGCTCGAGCTGGTCGAGAAGCCGGCCAACCCGCAATCCAACTGGGCGATCATCGGGCTGTACTTCTACGACAGCCGGGTCAGCGAGTTCGCGCATCGCATCAGGCCGTCGGCGCGCAACGAGCTCGAGATCACCGACCTCAACCGCTTCTACCTGGAGGAAGGCTCGCTGCAGGTCGAGCGTCTCGGCCGCGGCTGCGCCTGGCTCGATGCCGGCATGCCCGACAGCCTGATGCAGGCGGGGACGTTCGTGCAGACCATCCAGTCCAGGCAGGGCATGCTGGTCGGCTCTCCGGAAGAGGTCGCCTTCCGCATGGGCTTCATCGACGCGCAGAGCCTGCGCGGGCAGGCCCATCGCCTGAGCAAGACCGAGCTCGGACGCCTGCTGCTGGAGCTGGCGGACGGCATCCACAGCTGAGGAGAACGACGTGAAGGTCGAGCGTCTCGAGATCCCTGACGTCATCCTGGTCACGCCGCCCCGCTTCGGCGACAGCCGGGGCTTCTTCTCCGAGACCTACAACCTGCCACGCATGGAGGCGGCCGGCATCGCGCTGCCCTTCGTCCAGGACAACCACAGCCTGTCGCGGCAGCGCGGCGTCGTGCGCGGGCTGCACTGCCAGCTGGCGCCGCATCCGCAGGGCAAGCTGGTGCGCTGCGTCCAGGGCGCGATCTACGACGTCGCGGTGGATGCGCGCGTCGGCTCGCCGAGCTACGGCAAGTGGGTCGGCGCCGAGTTGTCGGAGGAGAACTGGTCGCAGCTCTGGGTGCCCCCCGGCTTCCTGCACGGCTTCTGCACGCTCACCGACGACACGGTGGTGCAGTACAAGTGCACCGACGTCTGGAACAAGGACGCCGAGCGGGCGGTGATCTGGAACGACGCGACGATCGGCATAAGCTGGCCGATCGACGAGTCGGAAGCGGTGCTGTCCGACAAGGACAAGCTCGCGCCCGGCTTCGCCGAGGCCCGCGGCTGGTTCCACCTCTGATGGCGGCGCTCGCCACGCAGGGCGGCCCGGTCCTGGTCACCGGCGGCACCGGCCAGCTCGCCTCGTCGCTGGTTGCCCGCGGCGGCCCGCGGATCCACCGCGTCGGCCGCCCGGCGTTCGACTTCGACCAGCCCCAGGGCATACGCGAGCTGTTCGCCGCGATCGCGCCGGCCGCCGTCGTCAACGCCGCCGCCTGGACCGCGGTCGACGCCGCCGAAACCGACCCGCACGGCGCGGCGACGGCCAATCGCGATGGTCCGGCGCTGCTCGCCGAGCTCTGCCGGCAGCGGGCCATCCCGCTGATCCACATCTCGACCGACTACGTCTTCGACGGCGACAAGGGCGCGCCCTACGTCGAGACCGATCCCACCTCGCCGACCGGCGTCTACGGCCGCACCAAGGTCGAGGGCGAGCAGGCGGCACTGGCCGCCTGGTCGCGCACCATCGTGCTGCGCACCTCCTGGGTGTATTCCGCGACCGGCAAGAACTTCGTCCGCACGATGATCAATGCCGGGCTGAAGAACCCGACCCTGAAGGTCGTGGGCGACCAGTGCGGCGCGCCGACCAGCGCCGACGACCTGGCGGCGGCGATCATCGACATCCTGGCCTCGATCGAGGCCGGCGGCTGGAACGACGCCTATGGCGGCATCTACCACGCGGCCGGTACCGGCGAGACCACCTGGCACGGCCTCGCCGTCGCGGCGCTGGAGGCCGCCGCGCGGCACGGCCGGCCGATGCCCGACGTGATCGCGATCCGCACCGAGGACTGGCCGACGCCGGCGCGTCGTCCGGCCGACTCGCGGCTCGACTGCGACAAGCTCGAGCGCGTGTTCGGCGTCCGCCTGCCGGCTTGGCAACGCAGCCTGGCACTGACCGTCGACCGTCTGCTCGAAGCGCCTGCGCCTTGATGCGCGGCACCGCCCTGCCGGCCGAGCCGGGGCGTCGCGCTCCGGCCGCGCCGACGCCGCTGTAGGAGCCTGCGCGGCTTGGACCAGCTGGAGGTGCGCCTGGACGCGGCCGAAGCGAAGCCGGAGGCGCATCGTCCCTGCGGGACGGCCGAGCCGTGCGCGCCGGAGCCGGTGCCGGTGGCGATCCTGCTCTCGACCTACAACGGCGCCGCCTACCTCGCCGAGCAGCTGGCGAGCCTGCTCGGCCAGACCCACCGGCGCTGGACCCTGTACTGGCGCGACGACGGCTCGACCGACCGCACCGTGGCGATCATGACCGACTTCGCCGCCGGCCCCGGCGCCGGACGCTGCGTGCGCCTGCCGTCGGAGGGCAGCCACCTGGGCATCACCGCCTCCTTCCTGGCGCTGCTGCGACAGGTCCCCGACGGTCACGTCGCCGCCTTCGCCGACCAGGACGACGTGTGGCTGCCGCGCAAGCTCGAGCGCGGCCTGATCGGGCTGGGCGATCCCCGCTCCTCGCGGCCGGCGCTGTACTGCGCCCGCCAGCGCCTGGTCGACGGGTCGCTGAGGACGATCGGGCTGTCGCCGCGCCTCGAGGCGCTGCCGGACTTCCCCGCCTCGCTGACCCAGAACATCGCGACCGGCTGCACGGTCATGCTCAACCCCGCCGCCGTGGACCTGGTCACCCGCAGCCATCCGCCGCACGGCACGCTGCATGACTGGTGGTCCTACCTGCTGGTGGGTGCGGCCGGCGGCAGGCTGATCGCCGATCCGATGCCGGTCGTGCTCTACCGTCAGCACCAGCAGAACGCCGTCGGCGCCCCGCACTCGGCGCTGCGTCGCGGCCTGATGGCGCTCAGGCGCGGTCCGGACGCCTTCATGCAGCTGTTCCGGGTGCACGTCGCGGAGCTGGCGGCGCAGTCCGACGCGCTGTCGCCGCGGGCGCGCGCCGACCTGGCGCTGCTGCTGGCCTCGCTGCAGGGCAGCCGGCTGGCGCGGCTGCGCGCGATGCGCCGGCTGCCGCAGCTGATCCGCCGCACCCGGCTCGAGACGCTGCTGTTCCGGCTCTGGTTCCTGATCGGCTGAGGGGATCCCGGCGATGCACCGCAACACCGTCCTGCTGATCTGGGTGCTCGGGGTCCTGCTCGCCCTGCTGCTGATCTTCGCCGGTCCGAACCCGGTGCAGCACGCCCTGGAGGACGTCCTCGATCGGGTCGAGACGCTGCTCGACCGCCTGGACGGCCCCACCGTGCAGGTGGTGCGGGGAGCCGCGATCGCGCTGTACTGCGTGTTCCTGGCGCTGTGCGTGGTGGCGCTGCGCCTGGGCCTGCCGGCGCTCGGCACCGCCATCGTGGTGTCGGTGCTGTTCCTGCTGCTGGCCGGCTACGTCTTCGCCTGGGTGTTCTACCTGCGCCATCCGCACTGGGGCATGGCGCTGATCCTCGCCCTGTTCGCCTCCCTGACCATGACCCGGCGCGTGCTGATGGCGGCGCCGCTCCCGTCGCGACGCCGCTGACACCGGCCGAGACGTTCAGCACCTGCCTGCCGATTCGAACAGGTCAGCGCCCGTCGATGAACGCCAGCATCGTCCGGCCGGTCTCCTCGGGCTGTTCCATCATGATCTGGTGGGCGGCTCCGGTCACGATCCGCCGGGTCGCGCGCGGCAATGCTGCGGCGAGCGCATCGGTCGTCGCCCGCGGCACGATCCCGTCCGCGGCGCCGCCGAGCACCAGCACCGGCAGGTCGAGCGCCGCCAGCCGTGCCATCGACAGGGTCGCTGACTGCGTCAGCATCGCGCGCAGCACGAACATCGAATTTCCCGACGCCACCTGCTCCTCGCCGGCGACCAGCGCCGGATCGGTATCGGGATGCCAGCCGCGCTTGCGGAAGCCGCGCGACAGGATCGGGCGCAGCAGCGACAGCACCGGCAGCGGCGCAATCCTGAACAGCCGGGCGACACCGGCGCTCCGCTGCTGCAGCTCGACCGGCGCCGAGGCCACCAGCACGGCGCGCTCGACCTCGGCCAGCCGCCCCTGTCGCGCCAGCTCGTCGAGGTAGAGCAGCGTCTGCCGGCCGCCGAACGAGTGGCCGACCAGCACCGTCCGCGCGGTGCGGTAGCGCGCCACCACCGCCGCGTAGTCGGCGAGCATCGGCACGCCGCCGTACGCGGCGGGCGATCGCGGCCGCGGGCTGGCGCCGTGGCCGAGCGCGTCCCAGGCCACCACGCCGTAGCCGGCGGCGACGCAGGCGGCCCACAGGAAGCGCCAGTGCTCCTTGTTGCCGCCGCCGCCGTGGCAGAAGAAGATCGTCGTCTCGGCGCGGCCGGTGCCCGCCCGTGCCGCGACGCTGAGCACCCGGCCCGGGCGGATCTCGACCGGGCTGCCGCCGATGGCCGCGGCCGTCACGCGGTCGCTCCCGCCGCGGCACCGTGGCCGAAGCGGTCCTGCCAGCTGGGCTGACCGTCCGGAGCCTCGCGGGAGCGTGCCGCCCGGACGCCGCGGGCGATCGCGCGCGCGATGGTCGCGGTGGCGCCGACGCCCAGGCCGGCGATGTCGGCGAGCAGGTTCAGGCTGGTCATGTCGTCCTCCGGATCACGCATGATGGCATGAACGCCGCTCCGGGCGGGGCGTGACCGGTGAGCCGGGCCGTGCCGGAAATAGCGCGGTGCGTCGGCACCTCCGCCTCGCTCGGCGCCTGCAGGGCGCGCCCGCCCGAGCGGAGGGCGCCGCAGGCCTGCGGCGCCCTCCGC
>CAXTNB010000185.1:0-5945 GCA_964245385.1 uncultured Acetobacteraceae bacterium
GATCGGCCGGCCCGGCCAGCCCGCGGAGCTCGCCCCGATCTACGTCCTGCTGGCCTCGCAGGAATCGAGCTACGTGACCGCCGAGATCTACGGCGTCACCGGCGGCAACCACCTGCCCTGATCGACCTCGGGCAGGACGGCTTCCGGCGCTCGCCCTGCCCGCCGATCGATCAGCCGCTCGACCGCGCGGCGAATGCGCCGGCACGGATCCTCGTCGGCGCCGGGCGGCCGCTCGGCGCTGCGGTCGTGCACGATCATTCCGGTCTCTACCTCGAACACCAGCAGTCGGCCGTCCGGCATCACCGCGCAGTCCAGGCCGAAATAGTCCAGACCGACGCGGGCGGCGAGCTGCCCGAGCGCGCGGACCGTCCGCCCCGGCAGGAACCCCTCCATGTCGCCCAGGAACCGCCATTCCTCGGCCTGCCTGGCGGCGCAGGTGCGCATCTGCGCGTTGTAGTACCAGACCGCCCAGTCGTGATGGATCGCCAGGTGCAGCGGATACGCCACGCCATCGACGAAGATCACCCGGTACTTCCGCCACCATCCGTCGGCGCTGCGGTAGTCGACGAAGGGCGCCACCGTGAAGGACGGCGTGCCCTGCTTGGCCGCGTAGTATTCGGCCAGTTCCGCGGCATCGTCGACCCGGCGCAACCCGTGGCCGGCATGCGAGCCGAGCGGCCGGATGATGGCCGGGAACGCGATCGGCAACGCCGCGCCGTGCGCTACCTCATGATGCGAAGGAACCACGACATCCGACGCATCGTGCAGCAAGTTCGCCATGCCGGATCGAGAGAGGGCGGCGATCCGCGCGCCTTGATTGATCGTGGGCTTGCCCAGGACGGCGGCGAGCGCGTCCGCCGCCCGCAGCGCCCGGCGGTGTCGCGCATCCTCGGCGACGGCGATGAAAACGCAGTCGATCGGCGGCAGCCGGGCCGGCACCGCGCCGGCAGGATCGCGCAGCACCGCCTCCGGGTCCGCGATCCAGAGCGTGTGCAGCGCGGTGCCGTCGTCGAACAGCCGATCCAGAGGCAGGTTGGACTGGAAGTCCCCCGGCACCGCGAGCATCAGCACCGAACGATCCGGCGGCGCCCGGCGCGAGCGCACGCGGCTGAACAGCGGATCCTCGTCGATGGCAGCCCGCAGGTGCGCCAGCGCCTGGTCACGCTCGCCCAGGACCTGACACAGCTCCCACAGCAGCCGGTGCGCCTGGCGACGCAGCGCCGGATGCGCCGTCGCCGCGGTCAGCCGCGCCCGCGAGTCCTGCCAGTGCCGCCACTCCTGCTCGGCCGCCTGATCCTGCATCCCGCGGCTCCCCGCTGCCCGATGACGCCGCAGCATGGCCGCGAAACATGGAGCAAAGGTAAACGGCGATGCCCGCCGACGCCGCTCAGCCCGGTGCGGTCCAGACCGCATCCTTCACGTCGAGTGTCCCCGGGATCAGGTGCTGTGCCGCGAACGCGTCGGCGATCTGCTGCTGCTCGGCCACCACGTCGGCGGTGAGCGGCGACACGCCGAAGCTCAGCCGGTCGATCGCGGTGCGCACGACCGGCAGCGGCAGCCCGGTATCCGCCGCCAGGTACTGGCTCACCTGCAGCTTGTTTCCCTGCGCCCATCGATCGGCGACGCCGAGCTGGTGCAGCGTCTCCCGCACCAGGTCCGGATGGGCGTCGGCGAAGGCGCGGTCGGCGAGCAGGAACTGCCGGTTCTGCACCAGGCCACTGGCGGTCGCCAGCACCACCGGATCGGAGGCCGCCTGCACGGAAGAGAGGTAAGGGTCCCAGATCGCCCAGGCGTCGACGCTTCCGGTATCGAATGCCGGACGCCCCGCGGCCGGCGGCAGGAATACCGGCCGGATGTCCTGCATGCCCAGGCCGGCACGCTGCAGCGCCCGCACCAGCAGCCAGTGCACGTTGGAGCCGCGGTTCAGCGCCACCGTCTTGCCGCGCAGGCCGGCGACGCTGCCGATCCTGCTGCCCTTGGGCACCAGGATCGCCTCGCCGAACGGCGCCGGCGGCTCGTGGCCGACATAGACGATGCGCCGGCTTGCCGCCTGGGCGAAGATCGGCGGCGTGTCGCCGGTGATGCCGAAGTCGAGCGCCCCGGCACCCATCGCCTGCAGCATCTGCGGGCCGGCCGGGTGCTCGCTCCACTCGACCCGGTCGCCGCTCGCCGCCAGCGCCCGGTCGAGCACGCCGGTGTGCTTGAGGATGATCAGCGTGCCGTATCGCTGATAGCCGATCCGTATGGTACGTCCGCGGGCCCGCGCGCGCCGCCCCGGCACGGCGTCGATCGCCATCGCCGAGGCCGCGACGGCCAGTGCACCGCGTAGCGAGCCGCGCCGTGTCAGTGTCCCGGTCATGCAATGTCGTCCCTCGCCCGTGTGTTGCATTGAACCACGGCGACCTCCACCTTACTACGAGACAATCACGTCGGGCTGACGTGGTTCGCGTGCACAACAGCAGGATGACATCCCTTGTCCCATGCCGCCGAAGCCGCCGACATCTTGTGGTTCCTGCCGACCCACGGCGATGGCCGCTACCTCGGCTCGCAGACCGGCGCGCGCCACGTCACCCTGAACTACCTGAGCCAGATCGCCCGCGCCGCGGACGAGCTCGGCTACTACGGCATGCTGCTGCCGACCGGAAAGTCGTGCGAGGATTCCTGGGTGGCGGCGTCCGCGATGATACCGCTCACCCAGCGGGTGCGGTTCCTGGTCGCCGTGCGACCGGGCCTGTCGGAGCCCTCGATGACGGCGCGGATGGCCGCGACCTTCGACCGGCTCTCCGGCGGCCGCCTGCTGGTCAACGTGGTGACCGGCGGCGATCCGGCGGAGCTCGAGGGCGACGGCGTGTTCCTCGACCACACCGCCCGCTATCAGGCGACCGCGGAGTACCTCACCGTCTGGCGCCGCATGCTGGCCGGCGAGACCGTCGATTTCGAGGGCGAGCACCTGCGCGCGAAGGGCGGCAAGCTGCTGTATCCGCCGGTGCAGGCG
The DNA here is from genome assembly GCA_964245385.1 of uncultured Acetobacteraceae bacterium. Taxonomy (GTDB): domain Bacteria; phylum Pseudomonadota; class Alphaproteobacteria; order Acetobacterales; family Acetobacteraceae; genus Lichenicoccus. Next base: position 2,996 of record CAXTNB010000185.1, read on the forward strand.
CCGCATCCGCCGCTGTATTTCGGCGGCTCGTCGGAGATCGGCCAGCGCGTCGCCGCCGAGCACGTCGACGTCTACCTGACCTGGGGCGAGCCGCCCCAGGCGGTGGCCGAGAAGATCGCCCAGGTGCGCGCGCTGGCGGCGGAGCGCGGCCGCACCCTGTCGTTCGGCATCCGGCTGCACGTCATCGTCCGCGAGACCGAGGCCGAGGCCTGGTCGGAGGCCGACCGGCTGATCCGCCACGTCAGCGAAGCCGACATCGAGCGGGCGCAGGCGGCGTTCAGCCGCTTCGACAGCGTCGGCCAGACCCGCATGGCGCGCCTGCACGGCGGCTCGAAGGAGAAGCTGCTGGTCGGCCCCAACCTGTGGGCCGGGATCGGCCTGGTGCGCGGCGGCGCCGGCACCGCGCTGGTCGGCGATCCGGATCAGGTGGCGCAGCGCATGAAGGAGTATATGGCGCTGGGCATCGACCGGTTCATCCTGTCCGGCTACCCGCACCTGGAGGAGTGCTACCGCTTCGCCGAGCTGGTGTTCCCCAGGCTGCCGTTGAAGGCCACCACCGGGATCAACCGCGGACCGGCGCGCCACAACGGTCCGTTCGGAGAGATGATCGCCAACATCGCGCCGCCCTCGCACCGGGTCGCGGCGAGCTGAACGCGCGCCGCTGGTCGTCGCCGGCCGGAGGCGGTCGAGGCGACAGCGGTTGGCCGGGCGGCGTCAGTCCTGCAGGCGCCGCGCCTCGTCCGGCAGCATGATCGGGATCCCGTCGCGCACCGGATAGGCGAGACCGGCCTTGCGGCTGATCAGCTCGCCGGCCTCGCGATCGTAGCTGAGTTCTCCCTTGGTGACCGGGCACACCAGGATCTCGAGCAGCCTCGGATCGACCGGAGCCGGGCGGTTCGCACCCGGGGCGGCGGTCGCCTCCGGCTCGGCGGGCGCAGGCGTGGACATGGTCGAGACCTCCGGTTCAGACCGCGTGCGGCTTGCGGCCGTCATCGGTCTCGTGGCCGGCCATCTGCAGCAAGGCCAGCAGGGTGCGGGCGCGCTGCGGCAGGGTCGGCGCCTCCAGCAACGCCTGCTTCTCGGCCGCCGGGAACGGGCAGATCATGCTGAGCGTGGTGATCAGCGTCTCGTCGTCCATCTGCTCGATCGCCTCCCAGCGCGCCTCGAAGCCGCGCAGCGAGAAGAACCGGCGCAGCGCGGCGAGCAGCCCGTCGCGATCGAAGGGAACCGGTCCCGGCTCGACCAGGTCGTCGGAGAAGCCGGCGAAGTCGGCCGACACCCTACGATATCCGCGCACCATCTCGATCTCGCGCCGCACCCGGAACCGCGCGACCCCGGCGAGGGTGATCGCGTACGTCCCGTCCTCGCGCTCCACGAAGGAGGTCAGGCGGCCGACGCAGCCGACCTGATACACCGCGGGCGGCACGTCGCGCCCGGGCACGCGCGAGCCGGCGCGTGAGGCGAACGCCGGACGAGCGGAAGGCTCGCCGTCCTCGTCGTCCTCGTCCTCGTCCTCGTCGTCCTCGACCCCCTGCGGCTGCAGCATCCCGATCAGCCGGCGCGAGCGCAGGGCATCGTCGACCATGGCGATGTAGCGCGGCTCGAAGATGTTGAGCGGCAGCCGGCCGCGCGGCAGCAGCAGGGCGCCCGCCAGCGGAAACACCGCGAGGTCGCCGTCCAGATCCGACACCGTGAGCTCCGGAAGCCGCGGCAGGGTCCGAGCGCGAAGCGGTTGATCGGTCATGGCGTCAGCTGAACAGCAGGGCGGACATGCGCCGGCGCGAGGTGAGCGTCACCGGATCGTCGAAGCCCCAGGCCTCGAAGAACTTGATGAGCTGCAGCCGTGCCGCGCCCGCGTTCCACTCGCGGTCGCGCCGCAGGACCTCCAGCAGGGCGTCGGCCGCCTCCTGTCGCTGGCCGAGCGCGTTCAGGCCGGTCGCGAGCTCGTAGCGCGCCTCGTGATCGTTGTCGTCGCCCTGCAGGCGGACGCGGAAGCCGTGCAGCCCGTCCGCGGCGCGACGTCCCTCCGCGGCGAGGTCGAGTGCCGCCCGCGCGCCGGCGATCTCGGCATGATCGGCGAGCTTCGACGGCACCTGGTCCAGCGCGGCCTGGGCCTGCTCCTCGTCGCCGAGCGCCAGCAGGGCGCGGACCAGGCCGCCCCAGGCCTCCGCACTCTCCGGCTCCTGCTCGAGGGTGGCGCTGTACAGCGCCGCCGCCTCGTCGGCCTGGCCCGTCTCCAGCGCCTCGCGCGCCTCGGCCAGCGTGTCGGCGGCAGGCATGGTGCCGCCCGCGGCCTTGAGCACCGCCTCGACGAAGCGCTTGATCTCGCTCTCCGGCAACGCCCCCTGGAACAGGTCCAGGATCTGACCCTGCCAGAACGCGGCGACCGTCGGCACCGACTGCAGCGGCAATCCCAGCTGCGTCAGCTGTCCGACCAGGGCCCGGTTGGCGTCGATGTCGATCTTGACGAGCTTGATCCGGCCGTCCGCCGCCAGCGTTACCTTCTCGAGCGCCGGCGTCAGCTGCTTGCAGGGTCCGCACCACGTCGCCCAGAAGTCGACCAGCACCGGGATGGTCCTGGAGGCCTCGATGACCTCGGCCATGAAGGTGCGCTGGTCGCCATCGACGATGAACTCGCTCGCGCCGCCGGCCGGGATACCGGCGCCCGCGCTTGCGGCCCCGCGCGAGGCCTGGGGGGTCGCGAGGGCCGAGGCTCCGGCCGGAGCCGTCTTGTTCTGGCCGATGATGTAATCCATGGAGCGGTCGATCCTGGTCTGACGGACGCCCTCTAAGATTGTCGTCTGCGGTCGGTCTCGCAAGCGTCTTCGGCGTCTGCTTTTGCGCGGCCTCGGCCCTTGCGCCACCTGCGGAAACATCCTAGAAGCCCGCACCGCACGGAGCGCGGGCGTAGCTCAGGGGTAGAGCACAACCTTGCCAAGGTTGGGGTCGA
>CAXTNB010000186.1:0-5549 GCA_964245385.1 uncultured Acetobacteraceae bacterium
GAGCACGGCGCCGAGGCAGGCGGCGGCGGCCAGCCTGCCGCCGGTGTGAAGGACGTCCATGAAAGCGCTCTCCCTATGTGCTTCTCGCCGGGCGCCGCCCGGTCCAGCTGGCGAGGCCGATCGCCACCAGCAGCGTCGCCCCGTTGAAGGCCGGCTCCACCCAGAAGGCGCCGCCGAGCTGCTCGATGCCGGAGATGCCGATGGCGAGGATGACCACGCCGACGATGGTGCCCCAGATGTTGACGCGCCCCGGCGTGATCGTGGTCGAGCCGAGGAAGGCGCCGACCAGGGCCGGCAGCAGGAACTCGAGCCCAACGCTGGCCTGGCCGAGCCGCAGGCGGGCGGCCAGCATCACCCCGGCGATCGCGGTGATGCCGCCCGAGGTCATGAAGGCGAGCATGACGTAGCGCCGGGTCGGGATGCCGTTGAGCTCGGCGGCGCGCGGGTTGGCGCCGATCGCGTACAGGTAGCGGCCGAGCGGCGTGTAGACCGAGATCACCCAGAGCAGCACGGCGAGGCCGGCCACGTAGAAGGCCGGGGCGGGGATGCCGAAGACGCTCGCGGTCTCGATCACGAAGAAGGAGGGCGACAGGTGGCCGATCAGCTGCCGGCCGTCGGTCCACCAGAGCGCCACCGCGTAGGTCACGGTGCCGGTGCCCAGCGTGGCGATGAAGCTGTCGATCTGCGCCACCTCGACCAGGATGCCGTTGAGCAGGCCGAACAGGATGCCGAGCCCGATCACGGCGAGCACCGCGAGCGGCCAGGGCACGCCGTCGATCTGGAACGAGATCGCCAGGATGTGCCACAGCACGACGCCGTAGCCGACGGTCAGGTCGATCTTGCCGGTCATCATCGGCACCGTGGCGGCCAGCGACAGCATCGCGATCACGCCCTTGTCGCTGAGCAGCGAGCGCACGTTGAGCCAGGTCGGGAAGGTGTCGGGCAGCAGCAGCGAGAACAGCACGGCGAGCAGCACGGCCAGCAGCACCAGCCCGTACACCGGCAGCAGGTGGGCGATCCGCCTGCCGATCGAGGCGCCCGCGAGCGCGCCGGGTGCGGGCTCCAGCGCGGTCGATTTCAGCGAGTTCATGGCCCGATCCCCTCGTGCAGCAAGGTGGCATGCGCAGCCGCCTGCGGGCCGCCGGCGGAGGAAGCCTGCAGCAGGCTCTGGACGGACAGGCCGTCGCGGTCGATCTCGCAGCTGACCCGGCCCTGGCTGAACACCAGGGCGCGGTGGCAGATCTTGCTGACCTCCTCGAAGTCGGTGGCGACGACGATGATCGCGAGGCCGCCCTGCAGGGCGGTGCGCAGCAGCGCGTAGATCTCGGCCTTGGCGCCCACGTCGACGCCGGCGGTCGGCTCCTCGAGGATCAGCAGCCGGGTGGCGATGCCGAGCCAGCGGGCGAGCACGACCTTCTGCTGGTTGCCCCCCGAAAGCGTCTCCACCGGCCGCAGCGGGTCGTTCGGACGCAGGCTCATCCTGGCACCGGCGGCGCGGCAGTCGGCGGACTCCCTCGCGGGCGAGCGGAACCTCAGCGCGCCGTGGCCGCTGGCGCCGGGGTTGAGGAACAGGTTCTCGCGCACGCTGAGCGGCATGCCGAGGCTCTCGCCCACCCGGTCGGCGGCGACCAGCCCGACGCCGCGCGCCATCGCCGCGGCCGGGGTGAGCGGCCGGTACGGCTGCCCTTCCAGCGCCATGCTGCCCGACGCGCCCTGCCGGCAGCCGAACAGCGCCCGGCCGATCGCGTCCTGTCCCGCACCGCGCAGCCCGACCAGGCCGACCATCTCGCCGCGCCGCAGCGTCAGGCTGACCGGCCCGGCATCGCCGACCACGAGCGCGTCGAGGCTGAGGCAGGTCTCGCTCGCCGCGGCGTCGGGCTGCACGAACACCTGCTCGGGCGGACGGCCGACGATCATGGTGACGAGGTCGGACGGGCTGGTCTGGTCGGTCCGCTTGCACTCCACCAGCCGGCCGTCGCGCAGCACCGCGACCTCGTCCGCCACCTGGAACACCTCGTCGAGCCGGTGCGAGACGTAGATCATGCCGATGCCGGTGAGGCGGAGGTCGCGCAGCACGCCGAGCAGGCGCGCGACCTCGTCGGCCGGCAGGCTGGCGGTGGGCTCGTCCAGCACCAGCACCTCCGCGCGCGCCGCCAGCGCCCGGCCGATCGCCACCAGCGAGCGCTCGGTGCGGCCGAGATGCATGATGCGCGCATCGGGGTCGATGTCGGCACTCATCGTGCGCAGCACCTCGCGCGCCTGCGCGCGGGTGTCGGACCAGGAGATCAGCGCGCGGCGGCGCCGGTAGCCGACCCCCAGCGCGATGTTCTCGGCCACCGTCATCCAGTCGATCAGGCCGAGATCCTGATGGATGAAGGCGACGTGCTGGCGGCCGCCGCGACGCGCCTGCAGGTGCCGGTAGGGCTCGCCGCGGAACAGGATGCGGCCGGCGTCGGGGACGTGGATGCCGGCGAGCATCTTGATCAGCGTCGACTTGCCGGCGCCGTTCTCGCCGAGCAGGGCCAGGATCTCGCCCTCGTGCAGCGCCAGCGACACGCCGTCGACCGCCAGCGTGCCGCCGAAGCGCTTGCTGACCGCCTCGAACTGCAGCAGAGCCGGGCCGGGCGGTGCGGGCGAGGTGGGGTCGCGGTCCATGCCGTGTCTCCTGCCCGCCGTCGGGCTCAGCCGATATCCAGCTGCACCTTGATCGCCCGCTGCCGGTCGGAGGCGAGCGCGAAGGCCTCGTTCGCCTCGTGCAGCGGGAAGCGCCGCGACAGGATCGGGGCGACGTCGATGCGCCCCGACGCGAGCGCCGCGACGGCGTGCGCGAACTCCTCGTGGAAGCGGAACGAACCCACCAGGTCGATCTCGCGCGCCATCAGCAGGTTCACCGGCAGCGGCACCGGCCCCGGCGGCAGCATGCCGAGCTGGACGATCCGCCCGCCCGGGCGCATCAGCGACGGCATGGCGACGATCGAGGCGGCGGCGCCGGTGGCCTCCAGCGCCACCTCGAAGCCGCCGCGCGCCTCGGCCGACGCCGCCAGCCGCTCCGGCTCGGCCCGCACCTCGACGGTCTCGTCGGCTCCCATCGCGCGCGCGATGCGCAGCGGCGGGTCGAACAGGTCGGTGACGGTGCAGCTGGCGGCCCCCGCGTGCCGCGCCGCCGCCAGGCAGAGCCGCCCGATCGGCCCGGCGCCGGCGATCAGCACGTGACGGCCGGCGACGTCGCCGGCGCGGCGCACGCCGTGCAGCGCCACCGCCAGCGGCTCGGCGCAGGCGGCGACCGGGTAGGGCATGTCGGGCGGCACCGCGACGCACTGGTCGGCGCGCACGACCACGCTCTGGCTGAACGCGCCCTGGACGTGGGGCGACCGTGCGGCGCTGCCCAGGAAGCGCATGTCGCGGCACAGGTTGCCGTGGCCGGCGCGGCAGAAGCCGCAATGCAGGCAGGGGCGGCTCGGGTTGATCGCGACACGGCTGCCGACCGCGACGCCGGCGGGTGCCGGCCAGTCCGGATGCGGCCGCAACTCGACGACGTCGCCCGCGACCTCGTGGCCCAGCGTCAGCGGCTCGCGCAGCGTGAAGTCGCCGACGCCGCCCTTGCCGAAGTAGGAGAGGTCCGAGCCGCAGATGCCGCCGCAGGCGACCCGGACCCGCGCCTCGCCGGGGTCGAGCGCGCGCTCGCGGCGTTCCTCCACCCGCAGGTCGTGCGCCGCGTGCAGCACCGCAGCCAGCATCGAATGTCTCCCGTCAACGCTTCTTGATGGACCCGTTACTTGCCGCCGGGGCCTTGCAATGTGACCGTTCACATAGCTATGCCATCGTCTCCGGAGCGGCGAAAGCCCTTTCCACGCGATCCGGCCCGCCGCGGTTCGACGAGGCGGCTCACCAAGCGGCCCGACCTGGTAGGCCGGCAAGGCAGGAGTGCGCCCGGCATGGCCTCGGAGCTGTTCGACCTGAGCGGCCGGCTCGCCCTGGTGACCGGCGCCAGCCAGGGCATCGGGCTGGCGCTGGCGCGCGGCCTCGCCGAGGCGGGAGCCCGCGTGGTGCTGAACGGGCGCGACCGCGCGCGGCTGCGGGCGGCGGCCGCCGGACTGGGCGAGTCGGCGCTGTCGCCGGAAGGCGGCCTGGGCGTGTTCGACGTCACCGATCCCGAGGCGGTGCAGGCGGGGGTCGCGCGGATCGAGCGCGAGGCCGGCGCGATCGAGATCCTGGTCAACAACGCCGGCATCCAGCGACGCATGCCGCTCGCCGAGTTCCCGGTCGAGACCTGGCGCGAGGTGATGCGCGGCAACGTCGACAGCGTGTTCTTCGTCGGCCAGGCGGTGGCGCGGCACATGATCGGGCGCGGCCGCGGCAAGATCATCAACATCGCCAGCCTGCAGAGCGAGGTCGGCCGGCCGACGATCGCGCCGTACACGGCCTCGAAGGGGGCGGTGAAGATGCTGACGCGCGGCATGTGCGCCGACTGGGCGCGGCACGGCCTGCAGATCAACGCGATCGGGCCCGGCTACTTCGAGACCGAGCTGAACCGGCCGCTGCGCGAGGACGCCGCGTTCGACGCCTGGCTGCGCGGCCGCACCCCCGCCGGCCGCTGGGGCCGGGTCGAGGAGCTGTGCGGTGCCGCCGTGTTCCTCGCCTCGCGCGCCTCGGACTTCGTCAACGGCCAGGTGATCTACGTCGACGGCGGCGTGCTGTCGGTGCTGTAAGAAGGGCGGTTGTAGCAATGGAGAAGCCATCGTGAGCGTCAAGCTGCTGCAGCTCTGCCCGCTGCTGCCCTCGCACCAGGCGCTGCTCGAGCAGCGCTTCGCGGTGCATCGCTGGCCGGAGCCGACGCTGCAGGAGGCCTGGCTGCGCGAGCACGGCGCCGAGGTGCGCGCCGTGGTGACCGGCGGCCACCAGGGGATCGACGGCGCGCTGGCGGCGCGGCTGCCCGCACTCGGCATCGTCGCGATCAACGGTGTCGGCTACGACCGGGTCGACGTCGAGGCGATGCGCGCCGCCGGCGTGCGGGTCACCAACACGCCCGACGTGCTCACCGACGACGTCGCCGACCTCGCGATCGCGCTCATGCTCAACGTCATGCGCCGGCTGCCGGCCGCCGAGCAGCACGTGCGCGCCGGGCTGTGGCCGGGCAGCCAGCCGGCGCTCGCGCACCGCGCCTCGGGCCGGCGCTACGGCATCGTCGGGCTGGGGCGCATCGGGCGCGCGATCGCCGCACGGCTCGCGGGCTTCGGCGGCAGCATCGCCTATACCGGACCGTCGCCGAAGCAGACCGAGCACACCTACCACGCCGAGCTGCTGGCGCTGGCCGAGGCGTCCGACGTGCTGTTCGTCGCCACCGCCGCCTCTGGGCAGACCAGGGGCATCGTCGACCGGCCGATCCTCGACGCGCTCGGTGCCGACGGCGTGCTGATCAACATCGCGCGCGGCTCGATCATCGACGAGCCGGCGCTGGTGGCGGCCCTGCTCGAGGGCCGGCTCGGCGGCGCCGGCCTCGACGTGTTCGCCGACGAGCCCAACGTGCCCGAGGCGTTGCTGGCGCTGCC
>CAXTNB010000186.1:5559-5938 GCA_964245385.1 uncultured Acetobacteraceae bacterium
GGCGGCGGGTCGGGGCGGCGCCGCGCCCCCCGGGGGGGGTGGGGGGCGGGGCCGTGGGGGGGGGGGGCGCGGCAGGGGGGCCGCCCCACCGCCGAGACGCGCGATGCGATGGGCAGGCTGATGCTCGACAACCTCGAGGCGTTCTTCGCCGACCGTCCGCTGCTGACCCCGGTGGTGTAGCAGCATGCGGAACAGCGGGTAGCGCAGGCAAGGCGAGGGGCGTCGCCCCTCGGACCCCATCGAAGGCGGAGCCTTCGAAATCCTCTACTTTATGAACCGAGGTCTGGGGCGGCCAGGATCCGGCCCCAGCGCGGCGGCAGGGGCAGGGTGCATCGTCCTGCCGACACCGCGAACACGGCGCCCGGGTTCAGCAGGTCGG
>CAXTNB010000187.1:0-837 GCA_964245385.1 uncultured Acetobacteraceae bacterium
GCGCTGGTTCGACCTCACCAGCGTCAACCGGGTGCAGGACGACTACGTGGTGCAGTGGGGGGACGCCAGCGGCCGCAAGCCGCTGCCGCCCGGCCTCGCGACCCGGCCGCCCGCGGAGTACCAGCGCGCCGCGGGCGGGCTGCGCATCACCCCGCTCGAGGCGCGCGACGCCTACGCGCCCGCGACCGGCTTCGCCGATGGCTGGCCGGTGGGGCGCGATCCGGCCGCCGGCACCGCCTGGCTCGCGCACTGCTACGGCATGGTCGGCGTCGGCCGCGACCTGCCGCCCGACACCGGCAGCGGTGCCGAGCTGTACGCCGTCATCGGCCAGGCGCCGCGCCAGCTCGACCGCAACATCGCCCTGGTCGGACGGGTGATCGACGGCATCGAGGCGCTGGACACGCTGCCGCGCGGCACCGCCGCACTCGGCTTCTACGCGCGGCCGCAGCAGCGCACGACGATCCTGCGGGTGCGGCTGGCCTCGGAGCTGCCCGTCGCGTCGCGCCCGGCCTGGCAGGTGATGCGCACCGACACGCCCAGCTTCGCCGCCTACGCGCAGGCGCGCGCCGACCGACGCGACGCGTTCTACGTCCGTGCGCACGGCGGCGCGGACCTGTGCAACGTGCCGGTGCCGTCGCGCCGGGCGCCGGCGCCTTGACGCGCCGCCCGCGGAGCGAGGCAGGAGCCACCATGCGTCTCCCGACCGCCGCCGCCCTGCTGCTCACCAGCCTCTGGCTCGCCGGCTGCGCGGTGTCGCCGCCCGCCTGCGTGGCGGCCGGGCAGTGGGTGGCGCCGGACACGCTGCGGCCGCTCGACGATCCGCGGCCGGGGCCGCCC
>CAXTNB010000187.1:847-5925 GCA_964245385.1 uncultured Acetobacteraceae bacterium
CGCTTCCTCGGCGGCGCGCGCCCAGTGCACGGTGCCGCCGGCCGCGGTGACGCGGCTCGGCGAGCGGCACGACAGCGCGCCCGACCACCGCTGGCAGCTCGCCACCATCGAGCGCCTGTACGCCCGCGACCCGGGGCTGGTGCTCGGCTTCGAGATGTTCCCGCGCGCCGACCAGCCGGTGCTCGACCGCTGGGTCGCGGGCGAGCTGTCGGAGCCCGGCTTCCTGCTGCAGTCCGACTGGAAGCGTGTCTGGGGCTTCGACGCCGCACTCTACCTGCCGGTGTTCCGCTTCGCGCGCGACCACCGCATCCCGATGCTGGCGCTCAACGTGTCCGACCGCGTGATCCACCTGGTCGCCCGACGCGGCTGGGCCGGCGTGCCGGTCGCCGACCGCGAGGGCGTCGGCACCCCGGCGCCGGCGGGTGCCGCGTATCGCGGCCGGCTCGCCGAGGCCATGTCCGGCCATGGCGGCCCCGCGATGACGCCTGAGCGCCTGCAGCACTTCATCGACGCCCAGCTGGTCTGGGACCGCGCCATGGCGGAGGCGATCGCGGCCGAGCGCGCCCGGGCGCCGCGACGTCCGGTGGTGGCGCTGATGGGAGAGGGCCACCTGGAGAACCGCGACGGGGTGCCGCACCAGCTCGCCGCCCTGGGGGTGGCGGACGTGCTCGTGCTGGTGCCGGCGCATCCGGTGTGCGCCCCGCTCGGCCGCGGCTACGCCGACGCCGTCTGGGTGGACTGACGCCGCGGCGCCGGGTCAGGCGGCCTCGATCCGGCCCAGCCGTCGCAGCATCTCCGGGCCGCGCTCGGCGGCGCAGCACAGGTAGCGCGACGTGCCGCCGGCCCTCTCGTCGATCGGCCAGGGGGTCAGGCCGAGATCGTCGTACAGGTGCAGCAGCGCCGCGCCGACCTGCCAGAACACCGGGTCGCGGCCTTCCTGCAGCGCCAGGTCGCGCAGCCGCCAGATCGCCGAGACCTGCTCGGCGGGGGCGCCGACCGGATCGCCGAGTGCCACCAGCAGCGCGCCGTGCGGCGCCGCCAGACGGGTGAAGGCGATCGCCGCCCGCCCGGTCTCGCCGAGCACCACCCCCTGCGGCGAGGTGTCGGGACGGTTCTGCAGCAGGCCGCGCGGCGCGCAGGCCTCGGGGTCGATCATGGCGCGGTAGCGCTCGCGGCCCTCGCCGTCCCAGGGCAGGGTCGCGATCCGCCCCGGCGAGATCAGCCGCCACAGCGCCGCCAGCATGATCAGCACCGCGCAGGCGAGCGAGGCGCGGGTGCGGTTGGTGGCGTCGTGGGTCAGCACCACCGACCACCAGCTGTTGGCGTCGATGAAGCGCAGGTTCGGCTCCAGCCGCCCGAGGATCAGCACGCAGCCGATCAGCAGCAGCAGCGGCAGCGCCGTGCCGGGCGCGAACGGCTCGCTGAGGATGCGGGCGTGGCGATAGTACGAGCTGCGGAACGGCGCGATCAGCAGCGCCGACAGCAGCAGGATGCCGGGCACCAGCGGCACCGTGCCGCGCAGCGCGGTCAGCACCGCGGCGGTGCAGAGCAGCGCGATGGTCGCTCCCCAGGCCAGGGTGACGCGGTTGGACAGGCCGATCGCCAGCCCCATCAGGGGGGCACCGATCAGCGACGGCACGTAGTCGCCGGCGAAGGTCGTGATCCAGGCGGCGACGCCGGCGGGACGGTCGAACAGGCTGGCGCCGGCCGGCAGCACCGCGTCCAGGTCGGAGGCGGGGTCGAGCACGCCGAGTGCGAGCAGCATCGCGCCGCACAGCGACACCGCGCCCACCGCGACCCCCACGGAGAAGTCCGCCTCGCTCTGGCGGATCACCAGGCTGGGCCGCGGCAGGCGCGGCACGGCGGGCGCGCCGCGTCGCAGCACCGCCAGGATGGCGTCGCCGCGCAGCAGCAGCTCGTGGCTGGCGAACAGGATGCCGGCGAGGAACAGCGGCAGGATGTAGTAGAAGATCCGGAACACGAAGATCATGCCCAGGATGCGCGGCGCCGGCAGCCAGGCCGACAGGCCGAGCAGCATGGCGCCGTCGAACACGCCGAGGCCCCCCGGGACGCTGGCGAGCAGGCCGGCGGTGTAGGAGGCGATGTAGATGGCGAGGAAGGTCGCGTAGCCGAGCCCCGGCGTCGGCGGCAGCAGGGTGTAGGCGATGGCGGCGGTGGCGGCGACGTCGAGGCTGGCGACGATCACCTGGCCGACCGCCATGCGTGGCCCGGGCAGCTCGACGTGCAGCCGCCCGAGCGTCAGCTGCCGGCGCCGGCCGGACAGCAGCACGTAGCCGATCACCACGCCCCAGGCGGCGAGCCCGGCCAGCCGCAGCAGCGCCGTCGGCAGCGCGTGGCTCAGGAACGGCACCGCGCCGGGCTCGATCAGCAGCACGCCGCCGATCAGGCCGCAGGCGCCGAACACGAAGGTCAGCGAGCAGAAGGCGATGATCTGCGCGATCTGCACCGGCGGCACCCCCCAGTTGCCGTACAGCCGGAAGCGCACCGCGGCCCCGGAGAGCGCGGCGAAGCCCAGGTTGTGCGACAGCACGTAGGAGCAGAACGAGGCGAAGCAGGTGCGCCGGAACGCCACCCTGCATCCGGCGTGGTAGGTCGCCATGCGGTCGTAGAACGACAGGACGAAGTAGGACAGCAGCGTGCAGCCGGCCGAGGCCAGCAGGGCGCGGCCGGGGATCGCGTGCAGCCCGTCGCGCACCTGGCGGAAGCTCAGGTGGCGGAACTCGCGCTGCACCACGAAGATCGCGCCCGCCAGCAGCAGCAGCCCGAGCAGGTGGGGAAACTGCCGGCCGAGGCGAAGCGCCAGCAGCCTGCCCCTGATCATCTCCCGACCCCGGTCATCGCGGTCACCGGGCTAGCGCGAGAGCGCCGCCTCGATCAGCGCCACCGTCTCGGCCACGCCGTAGAGTGCGATGAAGATGCCGAAGCGCGGCCCCTCCTTCTGGCCGAGCAGCACCTCGTAGAGGCAGCCGAACCAGGCGCGCAGGGTCTCGAAATCGTGCCGCTTGCCGACCTCGAACACGAGGTTCTGGATCGCCTCCGGGTCGGCGCGGCCGGCCTCCATGCCCTTCAGCGTCTCCGCGAGGTCGGCGAGTGCGGCACGCTCGCGGTCGTCGGGGGCGCGGAACTGCTTCAGCGGGCGCACGAAGTCGCGGTAGTAGGCGAGCGCGTGCTCGACCAGGCGCGCCAGCAGCGGGTGCGAGGCGGGCGTGGTGCCGGCGTCGTAGCGACGCAGGTAGGCCCACAGCACCTCGGCGCTCTCGGCGTTGGCGACCGAGGCGAGGTTCAGCAGCATGGCGAAGCCGATCTGGCTGGCATCCTGCCGCGGCAGCGCGCCGCCGTGGATGAACCAGGCCGGGTTGGCGTGCAGCGCGTCGCCCTGCTGCCCGTAGGCACGGGCCAGGTTGGCCAGGTACTCGTCGGTGGCGCGCGGGATCACGTCGAAGAACAGCCGCTTGGCGCGCTGCGGCGAGGCGAACATGTACTGCGACAGGCTCTCGGGCGGCGCGTAGCGCAGCCATTCCTCGACCGAGATGCCGTTGCCCCGCGATTTGGAGATCTTCTGCGCGTGCTCGTCGAGGAACAGCTCGTAGGTCAGGCTGACCGGCGGCTCGGCGCCGAGCAGGCGGCAGATCTTCGCCGACAGCCGCACGCTGTCGATCAGGTCCTTGCCGGACATCTCGTAGTCGATGCCGAGGGCGGCCCAGCGCATCGCCCAGTCCGCCTTCCACTGCAGCTTGGCGGCGCCGCCGAACACCGTGGTCTCGAAGCGCTCGCCATCGTGGTCGCGCCAGCGCACCGTGCCCGCCTCGGCGTCGGTGGCCTCGATGCGCACCTGCATCACCACGCCGGTGCGCGGATGCAGCGGCAGCACCGGCGAGTAGGTGGCGCGCCGGTCGGGCCCCAGCGTCGGCGCCACCGCGGCGACGATCTCGTCATGCGCCTGCAGCGCCCGCCGCAGCGTCGCGTCGAACCGCCCGGAGGCGTAGTACTCGCTCGAGGAGGCGAACTCGTACTCGAAGCCGAAGCCGTCCAGGAAGGCGCGCAGGCGGGCGTTGTTGTGGGCGGCGAAGGAGTCGTGGGTGCCGAACGGATCGGGCACCCGCGACAGCGGCTTGCCGAGATGGGCCGCCAGCATGTCGCGACGGGGCACGTTGTCGGGCACCTTGCGCAGCCCGTCCATGTCGTCGCTGAACGCCAGCAGGCGGGTCGGCCGGCCGGTCAGCGCGGTGTAGGCCTGCCGCACCCAGGAGGTGCGCACGACCTCGCCGAAGGTGCCGATGTGCGGCAGGCCGGAGGGGCCGTAGCCGGTCTCCAGCAGCGCCGGCCGGCCGGGATCGCTTGCCTGCGGGCGCTCTGCCAGGCGGGCCGCCACCCTGGCCGCCTCGTCGAACGGCCAGGCCCGGCTCGGCTGCGCCTTGGCCGGAGCGGGAGCTTTCGCCGAAGTCGGGCGATCGTGCGGATCTGACGGCATGCCGCGGAAGCTATGAACGCGACAGGGCGCGGTCAATCGCCCTATACTGGTGCCCTGATGCCCGATCCGCGAGCGACGCCGGACGCCACCGCCCTCGCCGCCGGTCGCGATTCTTCGATATCCTCGGACCTGATGCCGCCCGCGCTCGTCGCCGGGCATGGCCGGGTGTCGCTGCTGACGCCGGACGGCGAGCTGCTGGAGCTGCCGCCGCCGCAGGCGGTGGCGATGCTGCGCGACATGGCGCCGCCGCTGGTGGTGCACGCGCCCTCGACGCGGCGTCGCCTCGGCGTCGCCGGCCTGCCGGCGCCGGACCTGCCCGTGCTCGATCTGCTGGAGCTGTTCGCCTTCGTGCTGCCGGCGCGTCCGGCGGCGCCGACCCCGCGCGGCCTGGCGCTGGCGCTCGACCTGTCGGAGGCCGAGATCGGCCGCGCCGACGCGGGCCTGCTGCCGGAACTCGCGGGCCTGCTGATGCGGCGCGCGGCACAGCTGCTGCGCACGCCCGCGGGTGCCGACATGCAGGCGCTGGCGACGCTGGCGCTCGCGGCGGGATGGAGTTGGGGGCCGTCGCTCTGCGCCGCCCTCGGCC
>CAXTNB010000188.1:0-5880 GCA_964245385.1 uncultured Acetobacteraceae bacterium
GCGCCGGACCCGCCTCCGGGCCCGCCCCCGGGCCGATTTCGTAGCCAGCCGGGTCCGGCGCCTCGCGGTACAGGTCGACGACGCGGGTCGGGCCGACCGCGCGCGGCGCGCCGAGCTCCACGATCTGGGTGACGAGCTCGCGGTTCAGCCCGTCGAACAGCGCCATCTCCGGCGGCCGCAGCGGTTCCGGCCGGCACAGCATCGCCTGCCAGACCTGCCGGATCGCGGGGGCGGCCTGTTCGGCGACCAGCGCCTGCTCCTCGGCGGTGATCTGCCCGAGCGAGAGCGGCCAGTGCTCCATCCCGCCGGTGAGCAGCCAGCTCGCCTCGCGGCCGGAATCGTGCACCAGATCGAGCACCGTCCAGGGCGGGAAGCCGTCGTTGGCGCCCCGCGGCCGCCAGCCAGGCAGGAAGTCGCGCACCGGCTGCCCGCTGAGCCGGATCGGCACCGGCTGCCCCCGTCGGTCGATGACGCAGAACACGCCGTCCCGTCGCGAAACGTCCAGTGTCACCAGCGCGCCTCTGTCAGCACCTCGCCCCGAGTTTCCGCTATTCCACGTGGCCGCGAAAGGGCTGCGCTGGCCTGATCGCGCGATGGCTGTATCCTCGGCTGCGGATCGAGGACGGAGCAGGATGCGCAGCACGATCGGCTATTCCAGGCGGTTCCTGCTCGGCGCCGCCGCGGTGACGCTGGGGTCGCCGATGCTCGGCGCGCGGGCGTCGGCGGACGCACCGCCGGACCGGCTGACCGTGTTCGCCGCCGCCAGCCTGACCGACGCGCTCACCCAGATCGGCGCGCTCTGGCAGGCGCAGGGCCGCACCGCGCCGCGATTCTCCTTCGCCTCCAGCGGCACCCTGGCCAGGCAGATCGACCAGGGCGCCGTCGCCGACCTGTTCCTCTCCGCCGACGAGACCTGGATGGACTGGCTCGCTAAGCGCGACCGGCTGCGCGGCGACACCCGCACCGACCTGGTCGGCAACCGCCTGGTGCTGGTGGAACGGCGCAGCGCGCTCAAGCCGGTGGCGCTGGCGCCCGGCGCCGACCTGGCCGGCATCCTGGGCGCGACGGGACGGCTCGCGGTCGGTGATCCGTCTTCGGTGCCCGCCGGGATCTACGCCAGGCAGGCGCTGACCGCGCTCGGCCTGTGGAACGCGCTGCAGGGCCGGCTGGCGCCGGCGGACAACGTGCGGGCCGCGCTGCTGCTGGTGCAGCGCGGCGAGGCGCCGGCCGGGATCGTCTATGCCAGCGACGTGCGGGCGACGCGGGACCTCGCGGTCGCCGGGGTGTTTCCGGAGTCCAGCCATCCGCCGATCGTCTATCCCGGCGCGGTGCTGAAGGGGGCGCCGATGTCGCAGCAGGCGCAGGAGCTGCTCGCCTTCCTCGCCGGCGGTGCGGCGCAGGCGGTGTTCCACAATCTCGGCTTCTCCCGGCCGGGCGCCGCGAGGCCCGCGAACGCCGCGCCGGACGCGCCGTGACGCGTCCGGGGGCTGAGCCTCCGGACGCCGACTGATGCTGGCAGCCGACCAGTGGGAGGCGGTGCGGCTGACGCTGGACGTGTCGCTGCGCGCGGTGCTGCTGGCGCTGCCGTTCGCGGTGCTGTCGGCCTGGCTGCTGACGCGGCGGCTGCGCGGCCGCTGGCGGCTCGGCCGCTGGCTGCTCGACGTGCTGGTGCATCTGCCCCTGGTGCTGCCGCCGGTGGTGACGGGATGGCTGCTGCTGCTGGTGTTCGGCATCGAGGGTCCGGTGGGCGCGCTGCTCTGGCGGCTGTTCGGACTGCGCCTCGCCTTCACCACCAACGGCGCCAGCCTCGCCTGCGCGGTGATGATCCTGCCGCTGATGGTGCGCGCCATACGGCTGTCGATGGAGGCGGTGGATCCCGGGCTGCTCGCCGCCGCCGCCGGGCTGGGTGCCGGGCCGGTCGACCGCTTCGTCACGGTGATGCTGCCGCTGGCGGCACCCGGCCTGCTCGCCGCGCTCGCCGGAGGCTACGCCGCGAGCCTGGGCGAGTTCGGCGCCGTGATCACCTTCGCGGCCGACATCCCCGGCGAGACCCGTACCCTGCCGCTCGCGATCTACGCGGCACTTCAGGTGCCGGGCGGCGAGGCGCAGGCGGCGCGGCTGGCGACGGTCTCCGTGGTGCTCGCCCTGGCCGGGTTGCTGACGTCGGGCGTGCTGTCGCGCCGGCTGGGCGACCGATCGTGACCGAGGCGAGGCTGGAGGTTTCGCTGCAGCATCGATATCCGGGTGGCGTGTCGCTCGAGCTCGGCTTCGCCGCGCCGCTGCCGGGCGTGGTGGCGCTGTTCGGACCCTCCGGCTCGGGCAAGAGCTCGGTGGTGCACTGCATCGCCGGCTTCCTGCGCCCCGACCGCGGCCTGGTGCGCATCGGCGACGCGGTGCTGTCGGACGAGCGGATCTGGGTGCGCCCGGAGCGGCGGCGGATCGGCATGGTGTTCCAGGAGGCGCGGCTGTTTCCGCACCTGACGGTCGCCGCCAACCTGCGCTACGGCGCCCGGCGCGCCCCGGCGACGCTGCCGCGGCGGGGCGCGCCGGACGTCGAGGAGCTGGTGGCGCTGCTCGGACTGGAGCGGCTGCTCGGGCGGCGGCCGCACGGACTGTCGGGCGGCGAGCGCCAGCGCGTGGCGATCGGCCGGGCGCTGCTGTCGCGGCCGCTGCTGCTGGCGATGGACGAGCCGCTGGCAGGCCTCGATGACGAGCGGCGTGCGGACATCCTGCCCTACCTGGCGCGGCTGCGCGAGCGGCTGTCGCTGCCGATCCTGTACGTGACCCACGCGATCGACGAGGTGATCCGCCTCGCCGATACGCTGGTGCTGCTGCGCGCGGGTCGTGTCGCGGCCTGCGGGCCTGTCGCCTCGCTGCTCGGCGACGTGCGCGGCGACCTCGCCGGCCGGGAGGATGCGGCCTGCCTGCTGGAGGGCCGCGTCGTCGGCGAGGAGGCGCAGACCGGGCTGGTGCAGGTGGCCGCCGGCGGGTTCGTGCTGCGCGTGCCCGGCTCCGGCCGTCGTCCCGGTGCGGCGGTGCGGTTGAAGATACCGGCGCGCGAGGTCATGCTGGCGGCAGCGTCGGCGGCCGAAGCGCTTCCCGTGCTCAGCGTGCAGAACGTGCTGGCGACGCGCGTGGTGGCGCTGGCCGAGGATCTGCCGCGCGGCGTGGTGACGGTCTCGCTGCGGCCGGACGCGGACGACTTGGCCGACGGCGGCGTGATCCTGGCACAGGTGACCGCGGACTCGGCGCGCCGGCTGGCGCTGTCGCCGGGTGTGGCGGCGCTGGCGCTGGTGAAGTCGGTATCGATCGTGGTGCTGGCGCTGCAGGGAGACGGGGATGGCGAGCGACGAACCGGAGTGGCTGCTGCAGGCGCGCGAGATCCAGGCGATCGCGCAGACCGGCCTCGCCTTCACCGCTAACCCCTACGACCGCGAGCGGTATCAGGCGCTGCGTGCCCTGGCGGCGCGCATGATGGCGCGCGGTCGTCCTGCGGACGAGGGCCGGCTGCTGCGGCTGTTCCAGGACGAGCGCGGCTACGCGACGCCGAAGGTCGACGTGCGCGGCGCGGTGTTCGACGCCGAGGACCGGCTGCTGATGGTGCGCGAGATCGCCGACGAGGGACGCTGGACCCTGCCCGGCGGCTGGGCCGACGTGAACCAGACGGCCTCGGAGTGCGTGCTGCGCGAGATCGACGAGGAGTCCGGCTACCAGGCCCGGGTGATCAAGCTGGCGCTGCTGCAGGACCGCGCCAGGCAGGGTCATCGGCCGCCGGAGCCGTTCTCCATCTACAAGCTGTTCTTCCTGTGCGCCCTCGTCGGCGGCACGGCGCGCGGCAGCCTGGAGACCAGCGAGGTCCGCTTCTTCGCCGAGCCGGACATCCCCGCCGAGCTGTCGACCGGCCGGACGCTGCCGCACCAGCTCGCGCGCCTGTTCGCGCACCATCGCGCGCCGGAGCTGCCGACGGAGTTCGACTAGCTTTCATGCCGGACATCCGGCACCCGGACTCGCCGATCGGCCGCCTGCTGGGCGCGCCGATGCGTGCCGGCACGGTGCGCTGGATCGGCCTGCGCCCGGCCAGGCACGAGGCGCTGCGGCCGGTCGCCGCGGCGCTGCTGGATCCGCTCGACGGGCTGTCGGGCGACCACTATCGCGGCCGGACCAGCCGCACCCGACAGGTCACCCTGATCCAGGACGAGCACGTGGCGGCGATCGCCGCCTATCTCGGCCGCCACCGGCTGGAAGCGGCAGAGCTGCGACGCAACGTCGTCGTGCGCGGGATCAACCTGCTCGCCCTGAAGGGCGAGCGTTTCCGCCTCGGCACGGCACTGCTGGAGGCGACCGGCGAGTGTCACCCCTGCTCGCGCATGGAGACGATCCTGGGGCCGGGCGGCTATAACGCGGTGCGCGGCCATGGCGGCATCACCGCCCGCATCGTCGCCGGCGGCGTGGTGCGGCTCGGCGATCCGGTGCTGCGCCTGGACCCGACGACCGCAGGATGAGGACGCCATGAGCGCATCGAGGCATGAGTTCGTCGCCGCCCAGTACGGGCCGCGTGCGGAGGCCTACCTCGCCAGTGCCACGCACGGCACCGGCGACGACCTGGAGCAGATCGAGGCGCTGCTGCGCGGCCAGGCCGATGCGCAGGTGCTGGACCTGGGCTGCGGCGGAGGCCATGTCAGCTACCGCGCCTCGCCGCACGTGGCCTCGGTGGTGGCCTGCGATCTCACGCGCGACATGCTGGACGCGGTGGAGCGCACGGCGGCTTCCCGCGGCCTGTCGAACATCGCGGTACGACAGGCGGCGGCCGAGGCGCTGCCGTTCCCGGACGCGGCGTTCGATTTCGTGCTGTGCCGTTTCTCCGCGCACCACTGGCACGACCTGGAGGCCGGGCTGCGCGAGCTGCGGCGCGTGCTCCGGGTGGCCGGCCGCGCCGTGCTGATCGACACGGTGGCACCGGAGGATCCGCTGCTGGACACGCACCTGCAGGCGATGGAGCTGCTGCGCGACGCCTCGCACGTGCGGAACTACACGGTCGCGCAATGGATCGCGGCGCTGTCGCGCGCGCGCCTCGCCGTCACCGACCTGACCTGCCGCAGGCTGGCGCTCGAGTTCCAGGCGTGGATCGCCCGCACCCAGGCGCTGCCTGTACACGTCGATGCGATACGTTCGCTGCAGGACAGCGCGCCGGCGTCGGTGCGCGAGTATTTCGCGGTGGCGGAGCAGGGCAGCTTCACGCTCGACACCGTGACCCTGACAGCCGCTCCGGCCTGACGCGAATGGCTCCCGCGGCGACGGCCGTGGGAGCCACGCGATGGCTCGTGCAGCATCGGCGCGATCGGCCGGCAGGGCATGATCGAGCGGATCATGCCGCAGCCTGACGCGATCGGTCAGATGATGCTGTGACCGGGATTGCTGACCCCGACGAGCGTGATCTTGGTCCCGTCCGACAGGCTCAGCAGGGTCGAGCCGCCGCCGCTGGTCACGTGTATGTCCGACTGCTGGTAGCCGAACAGGCTGATCGTGTCGGTGTTGACGTTGAAGCCGTAGAGCATGTCGGTGCCGCCCGCGGCACCCTTCACCACGTCGTAGACCGCGGTGCCGCCATTCTCCTGGACATCCATGTCGCCCGACCCGACCACGACGCCCAGCCAGCCGGTGCCCCCGGTCACGGCGGCAGCACCGGAGCTGCCGAACACGAGTGCCGCCCCGTTTCCGGTCTGGATGTTGGAGTCCGACTGGCTGGCCACGACGAGCATGTTGCTGCCTCGCCCGTTGACCGACAGCGTGCCTGCGCCGCCGATGATCGAGTCCGCACCCGTGGTGCTGGCGTTGACGCTCAGCGAACCGCCGTTGCCGAAGATCGCGTCGCCCTTCTGC
>CAXTNB010000189.1:0-1580 GCA_964245385.1 uncultured Acetobacteraceae bacterium
CGGCGGTGAAGAGCTTCACCGAGGCGCTGCGCATGGAGCTGGAGGAGGAGGGCGCGCCGATCTCGGTCACCCTGATCAAGCCCGGCCAGATCGACACGCCCTTCACCGTCAACGCCAGGAACTACCTGCCCTCCGAGCCGCACCACGTGCCGCCGGTCTACGCGCCCGAGGCGGTGGCCCATGCGATCCTGCACGCCGCGACCCATCCGGTCCGCGAGGTGTTCGTCGGCGGAGGGGCCAGGATGTTGGCCGCGGCCGGCCGCCTCGCGCCGGGCCTCACCGACCGGCTGATGGAGGCCGCGATCATCCCGCGCACCCCGAGCGGCCGGCCGCCGAGCCGTCCGCGCGACGGCAGCGGCCTCGACGTGCCGACCGAGAGCCTGATCGAGCGCGGCAACTACGAGGGCCGCGTCATGCGCACCAGCCTCTATACCCAGGCGGTGCTGCGTCCGGTGATGACCGGCATCGCCGCCCTCGGCGCCGGCCTCGTGGTGCGCGCGCTGGTGGCAGGCCTGCCGCATCGGGCGGCGCGCATTCGCGGCCGCAAGGGAGGCGCTGGCCCCAAGGCGCTGCATATCCGCCTCGAAGCCAAGCCGGGCAAGGAAGCCGAGGTGGAGACGCTGCTCCTCGATATCCTGTCCAGCGTGCAGAAGGAATCCGGCACCAGACCCTGGTTCGGCGTGCGCTTCAGCCGCTCGGTGTTCGGTATCTTCGAGACGTTCCCTGGCGAGTCCGGCCGCAAGGCGCATCTGGCGGGACGCGGCGCGTCGCTGCTGACGAAGCGGTCGAACGCCCTGCTCGCCCGGCCGGCGGAGATCAGCAGGCTGGACGTGCTGGCGGCGAAGGTCGGCTGAGCCCAGGGTCCTCCCGGCCATTCCGCGACGAGCCTCGCCCGCATGAGCCAGCCGATGGGACGCGACGCCGTGCTGCGGCGGCATATCGGCCCGTGGGCGATGTCGGCCGCGGTGGTGAACGGCGTGGTCGGCGCCGGCATCTTCACGCTGCCGGCGGCGATGGCGCAGGCCGCCGGCGCGCGCGCTCCCCTCGCCTACCTGGTGTGCGGCATCGCGATGAGCTTCGTGGTGGTGTGCTTCGCCGAGGCCGGCAGCCGGCTGCCGACCAGCGGCGGCGTCTACGGCACGGTGACGTTCGCCTTCGGGCCGCTGACCGGCTTCGTCTGCGGCATGATGACCTGGATGGCCAGCGTGCTGGCCTGCGGCGGCATCGCGAGCGCGCTGGCGGCGACGGTCGGCACGGTGCTGCCGGCGCTGTCGCAGGGATGGGGCCGGGCGACGGTGATCCTGGTGTCGATCGGCGCGATCGCGTTCGTCAACCTGCGCGGGGTGCGTGAGGCGGCCTGGATGGTCTCCGCGGTGACGCTGCTGAAGCTGGTGCCGCTGCTGCTGTTCGTGGCGGTGGGTGCTGCGGCCCTGGCAGGCGGCTGGCTGCCTGCTCCCACCCCGTTGCAGGCGCCTCCGGCGTCGGGACTGGCCGAGGCGGTGATCCTGGGGGTGTTCGCGTTCAGCGGCATGGAGACGCCGCTGGCGGCCAGCGGCGAGGTGACGGAGGGGCATCGCAAC
>CAXTNB010000189.1:1590-3641 GCA_964245385.1 uncultured Acetobacteraceae bacterium
CACCGCTGGCGGCGGCGGCGGCGCGTCTCGGCCCGCTGGCGCGCGCGGTGCTGGTGGCGGGTGCCGGCCTGTCCATGCTGGGATGGATGGGCAGCGACATCCTGGGGGCGCCGCGCATCCTGTTCGCCTTCGCGCGCGACGGGCTGCTGCCGCGTATCCTGGGCAGGGCGAACCCGGCCACGCATGCGCCCGACGTGGCGATCCTGACCCATGCCGGCATCGCCGCGGCGCTGGCGCTGTCGGGCAGTTTCACCGGGCTGGTGGTGGCCTCCACGCTCAACACCGTGGGGCTGTACTTCCTCGCCTGCGGGGCGTCGTGGGTGCTGCACCGACGCGGCACCTCGACGCTCGGCGCCCCGGTCGATCTCGCCGCTCTCCCGGTCGCCGCCCTGTGCGGGATGGCGGCGATGGCGCTGCTGGTCTGCGTGGCGCCGCCACGCGAGGTGCTGGGTCTGGCGGCCGTGGTGGTCGGCAGCGTGGTGCTGTACCTGCTGATGCGGCGCATCGCCGCGCCTGTCTGATCGCCCCGCCGGCCCACATCCGGTAGTTGAACCCGCGCAGCGAGCGGAAGGTGCCGCGCCCCAGGCCGTGCCCCGGGCCGCTCACCGCTGCCCCCGCCCCTGCGGATCGACGCGACGCCCTTCGTCGATCCGGTCGGACGCGGTCAGTTGGTGGCACCCCCGTCGAGCACGATCGCGGCCCCGGTCATGAAGCTGCTCTCGTCGGCGGCGAGGTAGGCGGCGAGTGCCGCCACCTCGTCGGGCGTGCCGAGCCGCCCGATCGGCTGGCGGGCGATGAAGCTGGCGCGCGCCGCGACCGGGTCGTCGAACGCCGCGATGCGCTCCTCCAGCGACGGCGAGGCCACGGTGCCGGGGCAGATGCAGTTGCAGCGTATGCCCTGGCCGACATGGTCGGCGGCGATCGCCTTGGTGAGCCCGATCACCGCACCCTTGGTGGCGCCGTACGCCGCGCGGTTCGGGAAGCCGCGGATCGACGAGGCGCTCGAGGCGATGTTGACGATGCTGCCGCGGCGCGCCGACAGCATGGCCGGCAGCACCGCGCGTACGACGTGGTAGATCGAGTCGACGTTGAGGCTGAAGGAGCGCTGCCAGGCGGCGGCATCGGCGTCGAGGATCGAGCCGTGATGCACCCAGCCGACGCAGTTCACGACGATGTCGAACCGCGGCCACGGGGCCAGGGCGGCGTCGATCCGGGCCGGATCCGAGGCGTCGAGGACGCGGCGGGTGATGC
The DNA here is from genome assembly GCA_964245385.1 of uncultured Acetobacteraceae bacterium. Classification (GTDB taxonomy): domain Bacteria; phylum Pseudomonadota; class Alphaproteobacteria; order Acetobacterales; family Acetobacteraceae; genus Lichenicoccus. The sequence goes on from CAXTNB010000189.1 coordinate 2,842, forward strand.
GCTCGTGCGCCAGCTCGGCCAGCTTCGCCGCGTTGATGTCGACCGCGACCACCGAGGCGCCCTCCTCGGCGAGGCGCCACGCGGTCGCCCTGCCGATGCCCTGCGCCGCCGCCGTGACCAGCGCCGTGCGGCCGCCGAGCCGCCCCGCCACCGTTCCGGTCGATGTGCTCATGCCGCTTCTCTCCCCTCTCGCCGCGCTATCCGCCGCGGTCGCCTCAACGCACGCCCAGGCCCGCGGTCAGCCCGCCGTCGATCCGGTGGTCCGAGCCGGTGATGAAGCCGGCCTGCTCCGAGGCGAGGAAGGCGACGAGGGCCGCGACCTCTTCGGGCTCGCCGATGCGGCCGAGCGGATGCGCCGCGCCGAAGCGGGCGAAGGCGGCATCGAGGTCGGCGTCCGCTCCGTCGAAGGTGCGCGCCGCCAGCGCCAGGATCGGCGTGCGGACGGAGCCGGGGCTGACCGAGACCACCCTGATCCGGTCCGGCGCGAAGTCGATCGCCATGGCGCGGGTGAGCGCGTGGATCGCGCCCTTGGAGGCGACGTAGGCGGCGACCCCGGCCTGGCAGGCGAAGCCCTGGACGCTGCAGAGGCTGACGATCACCCCGCCGCCGCGCTTGCGCATCTCGGGCACGCCGTACAGGGCGGTCAGGTGCACGGCACCGACATTGACCGCGAGGCAGCGCGAGAACAGCTCCGGCGACGTCTCGACGGCGTCGCCGTAGGGGTGGATCGCCGCGGCGTTGACGATGACGTCGAGGCCGCCGTACGCCGCGACCGTCTCGGCGACGGCCGCCTGCCCCGC
>CAXTNB010000189.1:3651-4625 GCA_964245385.1 uncultured Acetobacteraceae bacterium
CCGCCTCCCGGGTCAGGATGGCGAGATCCGCCGACGCCGCGGCGCGGGCCAGCGCGGCATTCGCCTCGGCGTCGATGCCGAGCGCCATGACCCGCGCGTCACCTTCTGCCAGGCGGATCGCCGCGGCGCGCCCGATCCCGCTGGTCCCGGTCACCAAGGCGACCTTGCCGGCGAACTCCTTCATGGTCCCTCCGAACCCGCCTGCGAATTCCGGAGCCGGGACACTAGCAGCGGAGGCCGGCCTTCTGCCAGATTTGCCCGGGCTGACGGTTCGGCGCCGGCATCGCTTCCGCCGGAGCGGGTCGTGGGGGAGCGGATCCAGCCAGGGGAGATCGCCTGATGAGCAGGCTCGCCGTCGTGACCGGCGGAAGCAGCGGGATCGGCCGGCATCTGGTGGGCGCCTTCGCGCAGGCCGGCTTCGCCGTGGCCTTCAGCCATCTCGACTCGCCCGAGGCGGCGCAGGCGCTGGCGGCGGAACTCGAAGCCGCGGGCGCGCGGGTGCACGCGATGCACTGCGACGTCGGCGTCGCCTCGGAGGTGCGCCGCTTCTACGACGCGACGACCGACTGGTTCGGCGATGCGCCCGACGTGCTGGTCAACAACGCCGGCGTGCAGACCTTCTCGCCGCTGCTCGATCTGTCGGAGCAGGACTGGGACCGCGTCATCCGGACCAACCTGAAGGGATGCTTCCTCAACACCAAGCACGCGAGCGCGCTGATGATCGGGCGCGGCAAGCCGGGTGCGATCGTCAACATCGGTTCCGGCTGCAACAAGCTCGCCTTCCCGAACCTGGTCGACTACACCGCGTCCAAGGGCGGCATCGAGCAGTTCACCAAGGTGGCGGCGGTGGAGCTCGGGCCGCACGGCATCCGGGTGAACTGCATCGCACCCGGCGCGATCGCCGTCGCGCGCACCGCCAGCGAGACCGGCGACTACGCCGCGAGCTGGTCGAGCATCACGCCGCTGCGCCGGGT
>CAXTNB010000189.1:4635-5819 GCA_964245385.1 uncultured Acetobacteraceae bacterium
CCGCAGGACATCGCCGGGCCGGTGCTGTTCCTGACCACGCCGGCGGCCTCCTTCATCACCGGGCAGACCATCTGGGTCGATGGCGGCGTGTTCTCGCAGGCCGTCTGGCCGTCCGCATGAGCCACCGCAGGAACGAGGAGATCTCATGAAGACGCTGAAGGGGCCGGCGCTGTTCCTGGCCCAGTTCGCCGCCGACGAGGCGCCGTTCGACAGTCTCGCCTCCATCGCACGCTGGGCGCGGGAGGCCGGGTTCGAGGGCGTGCAGATCCCGTCGTGGGACGCGCGGCTGTTCGACCTCGCGCGCGCCGCCGAGAGCGACGCCTACTGCGACACGATCCGCGGCGTCCTCTCCGAGGCCGGGCTCGCGCTGACCGAGCTCTCGACGCACCTGCAGGGCCAGCTCGTCGCGGCACACCCGGCGTACGACCGCATGCTGGACGGCTTCGCGCCTGCGGCGCTGCACGGCGATCCCTCGGCGCGCCAGGAGTGGGCGGTGCGGCAGCTGCATCTCGCCGCCCGCGCCTCGCGCCGGCTCGGCCTGACCGCCCACGCCACCTTCTCGGGAGCGCTCGCCTGGCCGTTCCTGTACCCGTTCCCGCAGCGGCCGCCGGGGCTGGTCGACGAGGCGTTCGACGAGCTGGCGCGGCGCTGGCGCCCGATCCTGGACGGCTTCGAGGAGGCCGGCGTCGACCTCTGCTACGAGCTGCATCCCGGCGAGGACCTGCATGACGGGGTGACCTTCGAGCGGTTCCTCGAGCGCGTCGGCGGCCACCCGCGCTGCAGCATCCTCTACGACCCGAGCCACTTCCTGCTGCAGTTCATGGACTATCTCGGCTTCATCGACGTCTACCACCAGCGCATCCGCATGTTCCACGTCAAGGACGCCGAGCACGTGCCGAGCCCCCGGCAGGGCGTCTACGGCGGCTACCAGGACTGGATCGACCGCGCCGGCCGCTTCCGCTCGCTCGGCGACGGGCAGATCGATTTCGGCGCCATCTTCTCCCGGCTCGCCCAGTACGACTTCGACGGCTGGGCGGTGGTCGAGTGGGAGTGCTGCCTCAAGGACGCGCAGGTCGGCGCGCGCGAGGGTGCGGCGTTCGTCCGCCGGCACATCATCCCGGTCACCGGCCGCGCCTTCGACGACTTCGCCGGCAGCGGCACCGACCGGGCGGCCAACCGCCGCC
>CAXTNB010000190.1:0-2386 GCA_964245385.1 uncultured Acetobacteraceae bacterium
GGGTCGGCGCCGGCCCGTTCCCGAGCGAGCTGTTCGACGAGACCGGCCAGCTGCTCGGCAGCCGCGGCCACGAGTTCGGCACCGTGACCGGACGCGCGCGACGCTGCGGCTGGTTCGACGCGGTGCTGGTGCGTCGCGCGGTGCGCGTCGGCGGCATACGCGGCCTCGCCCTGACCAAGCTCGACGTGCTCGACGGGCTCGACAGCATCCGCGTCTGCACCGGCTACACCCTGGACGGCGTGCCGGTGCGCCACCTGCCGGCGGCACCGGGAGCGCAGGCGCGGATCCGGCCGGTGTTCGAGACGCTGCAGGGCTGGAAGGAGACGACGCGGGGTGCGCGCTCCTGGGGTGCCCTGCCGGCGCAGGCGATCAAGTACGTCCGTCGCATCGAGGAGCTGATCGAGGCGCCGGTGACGCTGCTCTCCACCAGCCCGGAGCGCGACGACACCATCCTGATGCGCGACCCGTTCGAGGGCTGAGCCCGGCCGCGGCGTCGCGGCATCAAGGGAGCCTTAACCTTTCACCCTCATGCTGCCCGTGCGGGCGAGCGATGCTGGCGAATGGTGGGGGAGGCAGCATGGCTGCGATCAGGCAGGGACAGGGTCGGCCCGCGGGCGCCGCCGCCAGCCTGGTCATCGACGAGCGTTTCCTGGTGCAGCCCGACGCCCGGCTCGCCGATCTCGGCGGGCTCCCCTGCTTCCAGGCGCAGGACCGTCGCGGCGCAGCCGGCGCCGTGGTGGCGCTGCGCGCGATCGCCGCGTCGCCGCCCCGCCCGAGGCTGAACGCGTACCAGGCGGCGCATCACGACGCGCTGCTCTCGCCGCTGGCGCACGGCGCCGCCGGATCCGCCTACTGGATTATCAGCGAGGCGCCGCCGGGTCCGTCCCTCGCCTCGCTGACGGCGCCCTGGAGCGGCAACGGCCTGCTGACCCACGTGCTGCGCCCGGCGGCCCAGGCCCTCGACCACCTGCAGACGCTCGGGCTGACGCACCGGGCGATCCGGCCGGACAACCTGTTCGTGGCACCGGGCGGCAAGGCCGTGGTGCTGGGGCCGTGCTGGGCGGCGCCGCCGGCGATGCAGCAGCCCGCACCGTTCGAGCCGCCGTACAGCGCGCTGTGCGCCCCCGCCGCCCGCGGCGACGGCAGCATCGCCGACGACGTCTACGCCCTCGGCGTGCTGCTCCTGACGCTGCTCGCCGGCGAGGTGCCGCTGGCCGGCCTGCAGGCGCGCGAGATCCTGCAGCTCAAGCTCGAATACGGCAGCCACGCGGCACTCGTCGGACAGATGCGGCTGCAGCGCGGCTTCGAGGAGATCCTGCGCGCGATGCTGTCGGACGACCCGCTCGCGCGACCCACCCCCGCGGTGCTGGCGAACCTCGACGGCATCCACGCGCGACGCGGCGGCCAGCGCACGGTGCTGCGTGCCACGCGCCCGATCGCGCTCGGCGACCGGACGGCCTGGAACCGGCGCACCCTCGCCCTGCTCTGCGCCGAGCGGCCGGCGGAGGCGATGCTGCTGCTCAGGCAGGCGGCGATGGAGCACTGGCTGCGACGGGCGCTCGAGGACCCGGCAGCGGCGGCGGAGATCGAGGAGCTGCGACGCGACCTGCCGTCCGCCGCTGCGCAGCCATCCGGACGTGGGCCGGGCGGCCAGGGCCCGCTTGCCGACGATCTCTGCCTGATGCGGCTGATCGCGGCGCTCGACCCGCTGGCGCCGCTGTTCTGGCGCGGCACCTGGCTCTGGCCGGACGGGATGGGCCCGCTGCTGGCCGGCGCCGTGCTGCAGCCGCCGACCGTTGATCCGCGCGAGGCCGCCTCGCTGGTCGACGCGCTGCTGGTCCGCGGCGCCGTCAGCCGCTGGCGCTGGCAGCGCGCGGGACGTCCGCAGCCTGAGGATGCCGGTCCGCCGGCGCGGCTGCTGCGCCGCACCGAACAGGATGACGAGCAGGCCGTGCTGCTGCGGGTCGCCTACGCCCTCAACCCCTACCTGGCCTGCGCGTCGCCGCAGCTCGCGGCGGAGGCCGCCACCCAGGCCGCGGCGGTGATCGAGGCGCTGGAGCGCCTGACAGCTGCCGCGCCGGCCAAGCCGCTGCTCGACGCCCACATGCTGGCGTTCCTGGACGCCCGCATGGACGAGGCGGCGGCGGGTGCGCAGGGGCCGGCCGTCGGCGACGATGGCGATCCGGCGCTGCGCGAGCTGTCGATCCTGGCGCGCTGGCAGGTGCAGCTGAAGCGCGCCTCGCTCGCACGCATCGCCGGGCGCCTGCTGCCGCGCCTGGAGCCGAAGCTCGCGGACTGGCCCGGCCTGAGCCGCCGGCAGCAGCGTCTCGAGGCGCTGCGCGGTCTGGCGACGGCGGGCGACCTCGCCGGCATGGCGAGGCTCGTC
>CAXTNB010000190.1:2396-5814 GCA_964245385.1 uncultured Acetobacteraceae bacterium
TCGTCGCCGACGCAGCGGCGCGGCGTCAGGACGAGGCAGCCCGCGAGCAGGCGTTGGCGCAGGCCGCCCGGATCGTGGCGGCACTCGCCGAGCAGGGCCGCACCGCCGAGCAGCGCCTGGCTTCGGGACGGCAGGCGGCACGTGACACCGCATCCGCGATCGGCCTGCTCTGCATCATGGCGGTGCTGCTCTACGAGCTGCTGGTGTGATGGCGCGCCAGGCGAACGCCGCCGCACTGCGGGCGCCGAGGGCCGGCTGGAAGTGGTGGCACGGCATGCTCGGCGGCATGCTGCTCATGGTCTCGCCGGCCACCGCGCTGCTGCTGGCGGCGCTCGCCGCGCCGGTGCTGCTGGTGCTGGTGGCGGACACCACGCCGCGACGGACGCTGACCCGGACGGTGATGCTGTTCTGCGTGGCCGGCGCGATCGACCCGCTGCGGGTGTTCCTGTCGATGGGTCACGATCTGGGCACGGCCGTCGAGCTGCTGGCGCGTCCCGCGACCCTGCTGCTGGCGTGGGCGGCGGCAGGATGCGGGTGGCTGCTCGACGAGGCCTGCAGCCTCGGCGCCACCCTGCTCACGAGGATGAAGCTTGCCAGCCAGGGCAGGACGCTGGAGGGGGAGCTGACGGCATTGCGGGCCGAGTGGGAACTCGGCGCGGAGTGAGCCGTCGCCGGCACGACGCCGGCACCTGACCTTCCCGATCGGGATCGATCGGGTGGTCCGGTCAGGGCCGCACGCCGCTAGGCGGCGGCGGACTCGCCGAGGCGCCGGGTGGTGATCTGCGACTTCATCGCCTTCTGCACCTTCTCGAACGCGCGCACCTCGATCTGGCGCACCCGCTCGCGGGAGATGCCGTAATGCTGGGACAGGTCCTCCAGCGTGGACGGCTCCTCGTTCAGGCGGCGCTCGACGAAGATGTGCCGCTCGCGGTCGTTCAGCGTACGAAGGGCGTCACCGAGCAATGCCTTGCGGCCGCTGTACTCCTCGCTTTCCGCCAGGGTCTGCTCCTGGCTTTCGGCGTCATCCACCAGCCAGTCCTGCCACTCGCCCTCGCTGTCGGCCCGGACCGGAGCGTTGAGGCTGTGGTCGGGTGCGGCCAGCCGGCGGTTCATGTTCACCACGTCCTGCTCGGACACGCCCAGCGTGGTGGCGATGTGATCCACCTGCTCCGGCTGCAGGTCGCCGTCCTCGATCGCCTGCATCTGCCCCTTGAGGCGGCGCAGGTTGAAGAACAGCTTCTTCTGCGCCGCCGTGGTGCCCATCTTCACCAGCGACCAGCTGTGCAGGATGTACTCCTGGATCGCGGCGCGGATCCACCACATCGCGTAGGTCGCCAGCCGGAAGCCGCGGTCGGGGTCGAACCGCTTCACCGCCTGCATCATCCCGACATTGCCCTCGCTGATCAGCTCGCTGATCGGCAGGCCGTAGCCGCGATAGCCCATTGCAATCTTCGCCACGAGGCGCAAATGAGAGGTGACGAGCTTGTGGGCGGCGGCACTGTCCTCATGATCGCGCCAGCGCTTGGAGAGGCTGAGTTCCTCCTCCGGCGCGAGCATGGGGAACTTGCGTATCTCCTGGAGGTACCGGGAAAGATTACCCTCAGGACCAACATTAAGGACGGCAGAGGCCACGACAAGGCTCCTTTCGTCTGAACTTCAGCGAACCCTCGAGGCCCATACGGCGCGGTCGAGAAGGGGTTTCACATCCGTTCAGGTTGGGCGCAGGTGAGGACATCACGTCCCCGAGACTTCCCCCGGCTGAGGCAGGAACTCCCAGGACGTCCAGACCGGCGGGCGCCCCCGTCGGAACTGCCGCCTTGATACCGGACCGCCACGGTCCGGTCAAGAACAGGCTGCGCTCAGCCCGCTGAACTCTTGGTAATCCATGACAGCAGCGCATCGAAATCCGCGGGCGGCGGCACCTCGAAGTGCAGCAGCCGCCCGTCGCGCGGATGGCTGAAGCCCAGGCTCGCCGCGTGCAGCGCCTGGCGCGGGAAGTCGAGCGCTGCCCGCCGCGCCGGCTCGGGGAGCAGCCGCGCGGCGGACGGGACGCGGCGCAGATACACCGGATCGCCGATCAGCGGATGGCCGCGCTGCGACAGGTGGACGCGGATCTGGTGGGTGCGGCCGGTGGCCAGCCGGCACTCGATCAGGCTCGCGGCGGCGTGCGCCACCTGCAGCGTGCGGTAGCGGGTCAGCGCCGGCTTGCCGCCGCGTGCCACCACCGCCATGCGCTTGCGGTCGCGCGGGTCGCGGCCGATCGCGCCCTCGAGCTCGCCGCGAGCCGGCGACAGCACCCCCCAGCACAGCGCGAGGTAGGCGCGCTCGATGCGGCGGGCGGCGAAATCCGCCGACAGCGCCGCCAGCGCCGCCTCGGTCTTGGCCACCACCATCAGCCCGGAGGTGTCCTTGTCGAGCCTGTGCACGATCCCCGGGCGGCGTTCGCCGCCGATGCCGGGCAGCGTCTCGCCGCAATGCGCGAGCAGGGCGTTGACCAGCGTGCCGTCCTGGTTGCCCGGCGCCGGATGCACCACCAGGCCGGGCGGCTTGTCGAGCACGATCAGGTCGTCATCCTCGTGCAGGATGGCGAGCGCCATCGCCTGCGCCGCGGGACGCGCGGCCACCGGCTCCGGTGCCGCGACGCTGAACACCATGCCCGCGCGCACCGGATCCGCGGCGTCGCGCAGCGGCGCGCCGTCGCGCAGCACGTGGCCGCCCTCGATCAGGGCCTTGACGCGGGAGCGCGAGACCGTGCCGATGCTGTCGGCGAGGAACCGGTCGGCGCGCCGACCAGCCTGGTCCGGCGTCGCGACGAACTGCAGCGGGGCCGCGGCCTCGGTCGGGGGATCGGCCATGGCATCGGCTTAGCGAAGAAGCATGCCGGCGAGAAGCCAGCGCGCGTCGCAGGGGAGGGAGCGGCTCGGGATGCAGACGCGCGGCCTGAGGGCGTTGCTGGCGGCGGTGATCGTGATGGGGGTGATGATCCTGCTCGGCACCGCGGTGCTGATCGGCACGGTGGCGCGGCGCGCGATGCGGTCGGCCGACGTCGCCGCCGCGACGGCCCCGCCGCTCGCGGACGGGACCATGCGGCAGCTGACGCTGGATCAGCCGCCGGGCACGCGCATCGCCTCGGTGGTTCGCCAGTCCGACAGGGTGCTGGCGGTGACCCTGTCCGGCGGCGGCAGGGCGGATCGGCTGCTGCTGTGGGACGTCGCGACCGGACGCCTGGTCGGCCGCCTGGCGCTCGACCGCGAGGGCGACCGCTGAGCCGGCCGGGTGCCCGACAGCCCGCTTGCACCCCCGCCGGCTCTGCTCTAAGAGCAGCCCCGGCCATGTCCTGTTCGTCTAGAGGCCTAGGACACCGCCCTCTCACGGCGGTAACAGGGGTTCGAATCCCCTACGGGACGCCAAGCCCCTC
>CAXTNB010000191.1:0-5771 GCA_964245385.1 uncultured Acetobacteraceae bacterium
CACCAGCATGTTGCCGCCGTGGCCGGTCACGCTGAGCGGCCCGGCGCCGCCGATGATCGAGTCCGCGCGGGTCGTGCTGCCGCTGACCTGCAGCGCACCCGAGGTGCCGAAGATGGCGTCGCCGGCGGCGGCGACGCTCGTGGACCCGCTGCCGCCGACGATGGTGTCGGCGCCCGCGGCACCGCCGTCGACCGTGGTGGCGCCGCCGCCGCCGAAGATGACGCTGCCGGCGCTGGCGCCGCCGTCGATCGTGGTGGCGCCGCCGCCGCCGAGGATCGAATCGCGCCCGACCGCGGCGACCAGCAGGTCGTTGCCGGCGGCGGAGCCGAAGATCTGGTCGCCCGACGCGCCCCCGACCAGCGTCGTGTTGGCCCCGGCCGCACCCTGCGACACCAGGATGTTGGGACCGCCGGCGCCGCCGCCGAAGTTGCCGCCGCCGGAACCGCCGAGGATCGTCACCGCACCGGTGCTGCCGGTGACGGAGCTGGCGCCGGTGCCGCCGACGAAGGTCAGGGTGCCGGGGCCGCCGACCACCGTGACCTGTCCCGCCGTGGCGCTGACGGTGTCGCTGCCGCCGCCGGTGAGCACGGTGGTGCCGGCCGCCGCCTGGTAGTACTGGCTGCCCGAAGGCAGCACGACCACGTTGTTGCCGCCGAGCTCGTCCTCGGCCGCGGTGGCGAGCGCCTGGTGGCCGGTCTCGGTCGGATGCTCGTGGTCGAAGAACAGGTACTGGTCCTGCACCGTCGGATCGCTGGACACCAGCGTGCCGCTGCTGGCGCTGGTGAAGTTCCCGGTCCAGACCGGCGCGGTGACGTTGCTCAGCCCGTAGCCGGCCGGGTCGGCGACCGCCTGGTCGATCAGCTGGAAGGCGTTGATCACGTCGATGCGGACGGAGTCCGTGCTGGCGATGCTGGCGAGCTGGCCGATCAGCGCCGTGTCGTACTCGCTGGAGAGCTGCGTCGCTTCGGCGGCCGAGCCGCCCTGGCTGTAGGACGGGGTCTTGCCGAGATCGGGCACGTCCATCACCAGCAGGTTCTTGGCGCCGTCGCCGACCAGCTGGTTGACGAAGCTGATCTCGTTGCTGACGGCGGCGGTCACGTCGGTGGTCTGCTGCTGCGCGGTCAGGCCGGTGCTGTCGAGGATCTCGAACAGGTCGTTGGCGCCGATCGAGATCGTGTACAGCGCGTTCGCGGCCGGAGTCGCCACTTTGGCCTGGAACTGCTGCAGCTGCGTCGGCAGCGAGATCAGGCCGATCTCCGGGTCGCCGCTGTTCTGCGGCGTCGAGCCGGTCTCAGCACCGCCGTAGGCGAAGTCGGTGCCGTTGGCCAGGCTAGGCGCCAGCGTGCCCAGGCCGAGGGCGGTGGAAAGATCCTGCACCCAGGTCGGACCGTTGCTGAACACGTTGCCGGTGGTCGACCCGTACGTCTCCTGGGCATAGGGCGGCGAGACCGGCTCGGTGCCGACGGTCGAGGTCAGGATCGAGAGGTTGCCGGCGTCCGACAGGCTGTCGCCGAAGGCGTAGATGGCGCTGTAGGTGGGGAGTGCCGAGCTTTGCGGCATGGACGGATTTCCTTCCTGAGCGAGAACGATGCAGTTTGGACCGTAAAGCCGTTCTCGGCTAGGCGCCGGGGTGCCGTCGATGCCCCGCCGGCCCGCGGCTACCGCAGGGCCAGCCTGCCGAGCCAGTAGCACGCCGCGGCGACGGCGGCCGAGGCAGGGAGGGTGATCACCCAGGCGACCGTGATGCTCCTGGCCACCCCCCAGCGCACCGCCGAGACGCGTCGGGCGGCGCCGACGCCCACGATCGAGCCGGTGATGGTGTGGGTGGTCGAGACCGGGATGCCGAGCCAGGTGGCGCCGAACAGCGCCAGCGCCCCCCCGGTCTCGGCGCTGAAGCCCTGCATCGGGGTCAGGTGCGTGATGCGCGAGCCCATCGTGCGCACGATCCGCCAGCCGCCGCACAGGGTGCCCAGCGCCATCGCCGACTGGCAGCTCAGCACCACCCAGAACGGCACGTGGAAGCCGCCGGACAGCAGGTGCCGCGAGTACAGCAGGATCGTGATGATGCCCATGGTCTTCTGGGCGTCGTTGCCGCCGTGCGCCAGGCTCAGCAGCGCCGAGGAGACGAACTGCATCCTGCGGAAGCGCCGGTCGACCGCGAACGGGGTGGAGCGGACGGCGAGCCAGGAGACCGCCAGCACCAGCGTCATCGCCAGCACCAGGCCGGTCAGCGGCGACAGGATGATCGCCGACCCGATGGTCCCGAGGCCGCCCCAGATCACCGCGGCCGGACCGGCCTTCGCCATCCCCGCCCCCACCAGGCCGCCGACCAGGGCGTGGCTGCTGCTGGAGGGGATGCCGAGGCGCCAGGTGAGCAGGTTCCAGGTGATCGCGCCGCCCAGCGCGCCGAAGATGACCACGGGATCGACCGCGGCCGCGGCGATCACGCCGTGGCCGATGGTCGCGGCGACGTGCAGCCCGAACACCGCGAAGGCGATGAAGTTGAAGAAAGACGCCCACAGCACCGCGGTGAACGGTCGCAGCACCCGGGTCGCGACCACGGTGGCGATCGAGTTGGCGCTGTCGTGCAGGCCGTTGAGGAAGTCGAACGCGAGCGCGAAGCCGATCAGGCCGACGAGGAACGTCGTGCTGCCGACGGCGCCCACCCGCTGCCGCCTAGACCTGTTCCACGACGATGCCGTCGATGACGTCGACGATGTCCTCGCAGCGGTCGACCACCGCCTCCACCAGGTCGTAGACCTTCTCGACGGTGAGCTTGTAGCCGGGCGACCCGTCGCTCGCGAACAGGATGCGCAGCCCGCGATCGAGCTGCTCGTCCGCCTCGCTCTCGATCACGCGGACCGCCACCGACATCCTGCTCAGCGCCTCGGCGCTGGGGCCGATCGAGCCGAGCAGCGGCATCGCGTCGCCGATCAGCGTCGCGGCCCGCACCGCGCAGTCCGCCATCGCCTGCATCTCCGGGGTGAAGGCGACCCCGTAGCGAAGCATGCGCCGGCTCGTGTCCTTCATCAGGTCGATCGTGTCGTCGAGCGCGGTGATCAGGTCGAGGATCTGCGAGCGGTCGAACGGCGTGATGAAGGTCCTGTGGATCGCGAAGATGGTCGCCCGCGTGATCCCGTCCGCGGCATCCTCGAGCCGGTTGATCTCGGCGACGTGCTGATCGGGATGGCCGTCTCCCGACATCAGGGCGCGGAACGATTGTGCGGCCGTTACGATCAGCCTCGAGTGCTGGCAGAAATACTCGATGAAGCGGGCGTCCCGCGGCATCAGCGAGCGATAGGCACGCAGCAGCACGTTGGACCGTCCCGGCTCGCTCATCACGCACCTCCTCGCGAGGTCTGGGGCTGCCCCGGCCTGGTGAGGCCCGGGCTGATGCTGCCCAGTATGGCCGCAAGCCGGCGCTCCGCAACCTCGACCGCGAGCTAGTGCGGCATCAGGCCGGGCGCCATGACGTGGGTATACAGGGCGCGGAACATCCACGAGGTGAGGCCGACGGACAGGATCAGCAGCGGCACGTTCAACATCAGCGTCAGCGAGTTCCAACGCTGCGTCTCGGAGAAGTCGAGGTGGAACAGCAGGATGAGCTGCGCCATCACGGTGATGAGGGCGATCGCCGAGATCACCAGCAGGAGTGTCGCCGGCGTCGCCGCGTGGGTCGTGACCAGCAGCAGCGACAGGCCCAGCAGGGCCAGCGAGACGAGGTAGCCGATGAGGTACTGGCCCTCGTTGGCCAGCTTGATCTCGGGATGTTCCCAGGGCTCCTGGTTGTCGACGGCCATCAGATCGAACCCCGCAGGTAGACGAAGGTGTAGACGAAGGTCCAGATCAGCGTCTGGTAGAGCCAGAAGATCTTCAGGTTCGCCAGCCGGTAGGTCACCAGCAAGGTGAGGCCGTTGCGCGCGACCTGGCCCATCAGCACGACCATCCAGAGCAGGCCGAAGGCGATGTGTATCCCGTGCACGGCGATCAGGGTGAAGAAGATGGAGAGATAGCCGCTTCGCTGCGGCGTCGCACCGCTCTGCGCCAGCCTGGAGAGCTCGTGCCACTCCATGCCCAGGAAGGCGAAGCCGATCACGAAGGCGACGGCGATCCAGACCATCAGCGCGCGCGGCCGGTCGCGCCTGAGCTCGACCATGGCGATGCCGTAGGCGAGCACGCTGGTGAACAGCGCCACCGTCTCGGCGTAGGCGTAGATCGGCGAGGCCACCTGGTGCGGCGACGGGCCGCCGAAGAGGCTGGTGTCGTAGCTCAGGACCTCGTAGGCGGCGAACAGGGCGGCGAAGATCAGCGAGTCGCTGAGCATGTACAGCCAGAAGCCGAGCATGCGCGTGCTCATCAGGTCGTGCTCGTGGGTGGTATCGTCCCACAGCTTGGCGTGGCGCGGATCCGGACCGTGGTCGACAGCGGCGTTCATCGGGCATGGCCTCGGCTTGATGTGACCGAGCTGCGCGAGGCGGTCGAGCTCGCGCGGCAGGGTGTGCGGCAGGGTGTCACGTGGATGCGCAGCGGGCTCAGCGCGGCAGACGGGCTTCGGCGGTCTTCTCGACGAAGGCCACCGCAGCACCCGGCAACAGGCCGCCGCCCGACTTCGGTCGCGGACGCCAGTTCGCCGCGCGCTCGGTGCGCCGGACCTCGTCGGCGGTGATCCTGGTGCCGGTGCTGCCGCCGAAGGAGCGGATGACGATGATGGCGATCACCGCGATCATCGCGATGATCGCGAGCCACCAGATGCGCCACACCATCGCGAAGCCGAACCCCGCGGTGGCGATCCCGAGCAGCAGGGGTACCATGGTGTTGAGCGGGACCTCGATGTCCTCGAAGTGATCCGGCATCACCCCGCCGAGGCCGTTCGACTTGCGCCAGGCCCATTCGTCGCGCGCGTTCACGTGCGGGATCAGCGCGAAGTTGTACGAAGGCACCGGGGAGTGGGTCATCCACTCGAGGCTGCGCGTGGTGCCCCAGGCGTCCATGTCCACGCGGTTCTCGACCCGCTTCCGGATGCTGACGTAGATCTGATAGACGTAGGCCACGAGGCCGGCGATGTACATGAAGACGCCCAGCTCCTCGATCACCAGCAGCGGCTTCCAGCCCGCGTACGGGATGTAGGCGAGGCGACGCGGCATGCCGGCGAAGCCGAGCCCGAACATGGCGGTGAACACGGTGAAGGTGCCGGCGATGAACAGCCAGAACACCACCCGGCCGCTCGGCTCGTCGAGCTTGAAGCCGAACACCTTGGGAAACCAGAAGGTGGCGCCGGCGATCGAGGCGAACAGCGTCACCATGACCACGCAGTGGAAGTGGGCGACCACGAACACGCTGTTGTGGGTCATGTAGTTGATCGCCGGGATGGCCAGCATCATGCCGGTGAGGCCGCCGATCAGCTGCATGAAGATCGCCGCCGTCGCCCACAGCATCGGCGTGGCGAAGGTGAGGCGGCCGCGATACATGGTGAAGGCCCAGTTGAACACCTTCACGCCGGTCGGGATCGACACCAGCATCGTCGAGACGCTGTAGAACACGCTGACGACCGGTCCCGCACCCATGGTGAAGAAATGGTGCAGCCAGACCGTCCAGGAGATGCAGCCGATGCTCAGGCTCGCCGCGACCATGACCGGGTAGCCGAACAGCGGCTTCTCGGAGAAGGCCGGGATGATCTCGGACATCATGCCCCAGGCCGGAAGGATGATGAAATACACCTCCGGATGGCCCCAGATCCAGAACAGGTCGGTGTAGAGCATGAAGTTGCCGCC
>CAXTNB010000192.1:0-2923 GCA_964245385.1 uncultured Acetobacteraceae bacterium
GGAGGGACCGGACAGGGTCTCGATCAGGCGGGCGGCATCGTCGTAGCCCTCGACCGATGCGGGCATGTGGCTCGGCTGATCCGCGTCGAGGAAAGTGTCAGGCGCCACCCTCTGTCTCCCAGATCTTCGAATTATTTAGATGTTAATGAATATAAAGCAAAACGAAATTACCTTCTATCACCCGTATGGGTGACGCAGGCTCATCTTTCGAGGCAATGTCGCAGCCGCGGCTCCGCCACCCGGCGCGGCGGGTTGTCATCGCACCGTCATCAAACTGTAGCACGCGCGTCATCGCCGCCGCGTAGAAGCCGCCGCGACCGGGTCGAGGCGGTCGGCGCGCGCCCGTCCGGGTCCACGTCAAGTCGGAAGGATCCTCCTGCCATGCGCGTCTCCCCGGCGTTCCTGATCGTCGCCCTGTCGCTCGCGGCGCCGTCGCTGGCGGCACGCGACGCGCTGGCGGTCGACATCACCGGCGCCGGCTCGACCTTCGCGGCACCGATCTACGGCGCGTGGGCGGCGGCCGCGCGTCAGGCGATCGGGATCGCGCTGAACTACCAGGCGCTGGGCTCCGGCGCCGGGCAGAACCAGGTGATCGCCCGCACCGTCGATTTCGGCGCCTCCGACGCGCCGGTCGCCGCGCCGAAGCTGGCCGCCAACGCGCTGCTGCAGTTCCCCACCGTGATCGGCGGCGTGGTGCCGATCGTCAACCTGCCCGGGATCGCGCCGAACCGGCTGCGCCTCACCGGCGCGGTGCTCGCCGGGCTGTACAGCGGCGACATCACCACGTGGAACGACCGCCGGATCGCCGCCCTCAACCCGGGCCTGAGCCTGCCCGACCTCGCGGTGGCGCCGGTGTATCGCGCCGACGGCTCCGGCACCACCTTCGTGTTCACCTCCTACCTGGCCAAGGCGAGCCCCGACTGGCGCTCCAAGGTCGGGGCCGGCACCTCGATCCAGTGGCCGGCCGGCGCCGGCGCGCGCGGCAACGACGGCGTGGCGGCCGTGGTCCGCAACACGCGCGGCGGGCTCGGCTACGTCGAGTACGCCTTCGCCGACCGCAACCACCTCACCACCGTGCTGCTGCAGGACCGCGCCGGCGCCTTCGTGACGCCGAGCCTGGACAGCTTCTCCAGGGCCGCCGCCGCCGCCGACTGGGCGGGTGCCAGCGACTTCGCGGTCGACATGCTCGACAGCGCCGGCGCCGGCGCCTGGCCGATCGTCTCCGCCACCTTCGTGCTGCTGCCGACCCACCCGAAGGACCCGGCGCGCGGCACCGCCGTCATCCAGTTCTTCGACTGGGCGTTCAGCCACGGCGGCCAGATCGCCACCGGCCTGAACTATGTTACCCTGCCCGACGCGGTGCAGGCCAAGGTGCGCGCAGCCTGGAGCCAGGTGCGGCGATGATCCGGAGGCCCCCCCGCCGGGGCGATGGTGCATGAGTTCCTCGATCGAGACCGGCACCCACGCGAGGCACGACGCGGGTGCCGCGCGGCATCTCGGCGACGGGGTGTTCGCCGCCGTCGCCTGGAGCTGCGGCATCGCCGTGCTGCTGCTGATCGCGGGCCTGATCGCGGTGCTGCTGCGCGGCGGGGCGCACGCCTTCGCGGTGTTCGGCGCGAGTTTCCTGATCCGGTCGGTGTGGAACCCGGTGCTGGACCATTACGGCGCGCTGGCGCCGGTCTACGGCACGGTGATGACCTCCTGCATCGCCCTGCTGATCGCGGTGCCGCTGGCGTTCGGGGTGGCGTTCTGCCTGACCGAGATGGCGCCCGGGTGGGTCGCGCAGCCGCTCGGCACCGCGATCGAGCTGCTGGCCGCGGTGCCCTCGATCATCTTCGGCATGTGGGGCTTCTTCGTCATCGTGCCGATCATGGCGCAGCACGTGCAGCCGGCGATGATCGCGGGTCTGGGTCATCTGCCGCTGATCGGCGCGTTGTTCTCCGGCGCCCCGTTCGGCACCGGGCTGCTCACCGGCGGGCTGGTGCTGGCGGTGATGATCACCCCGTTCATCGCCGCGGTGACGCGCGACGTGTTCGCCTCGATGCCGGCGGTGCTCAAGGAGAGCGCCTACGGGCTCGGCTCCACCCGCTGGGAGGTGATGAGCCGCGTCGTGCTGCCCTGGTCGCGCACCGCGGTGATCGGCGGCATCATGCTCGGGCTCGGCCGCGCGCTCGGCGAGACCATGGCCATCACCTTCGTGATCGGCAACACCAACCGGATCTCGGCCAGCCTGTTCTCGCCCGGCAACACCATCGCCTCGCTGATCGCGCTCGAGTTCCCCGAGAGCCCGGCCGGCAGCCTGAAGCTGTCCTCGCTGCTGGCGCTGGGACTGATCCTGATGGTGATCTCGTTCGTCACCCTGGCCTGCTCGCGGGCGCTGCTGTACCGGCGCGGGCCGTGAGCGCCACCGCCGCCCGCGCGCCGCAGCTCGCGCGTCGGCGACGGCTCGCCAACCAGGCGGTTAGCCTGCTCAGCGCGCTCGCCACCCTGATCGTGCTCGCCGCCCTGGTCTCGATCCTCGCGACCCTGCTGGTGCGCGGCCTGGGCGGGCTGCACCTCGGGACCCTGTCGCGTGTCACCTCGCCGCCGGGCGGCGGCGGCGGGCTGCTCAACCCGATCGTCGGCAGCGTGATCCAGACCGGCCTCGCCACCCTGATCGGCGCCCCGGTGGGGCTGCTCGCCGGCATCTTCCTGGCCGAGTTCGGCACCGGCTCCTGGGTCGCCTCGGCGGTGCGCTTCGTCTCCGACATGCTGCTGTCGGCACCCTCGATCCTGGTCGGGCTGTTCGTCTACCTGATCCTGGTGGCGCCCAGCGGGCACTTCTCCGGGCTCGCCGGTGCGGCGGCGCTGGCGATCCTGGTGATCCCGATCGTGGTGCGCACCACCGAGGACATGCTGCGGCTGGTGCCGGTGTCGATGCGCG
>CAXTNB010000192.1:2933-5768 GCA_964245385.1 uncultured Acetobacteraceae bacterium
GCGTGCGGGCGGCGCGGCGGGGGATCGCCACCGGCATCCTGCTGGCGGTCGCGCGCATCTCCGGCGAGACCGCGCCGCTGCTGTTCACCTCGTTGGGCAACCTCGACTGGTCGGTGGACCTGGGCACGCCGATGTCGAGCCTGCCGGTCACCATCTACCAGTACGCCGGCTCGGCCTACGACGACTGGGTGCAGCTCGCCTGGACCGCGGCGCTGCTGATCACCGCCGGCGTCCTGCTCATCAACATCGTCGCGCGCGTCGGCCTCGGCGGATCGGACCGGACATGAACGACCAGCCAGCCAGCCAGGACGGAGCGGCGAGCTACGCCGGTCCCGCCTACGGCGCCTCGTTCGCGCGGCCGGGCGCCGGCGGCCCGCAGCGGGCGCCCGGCCGGGCGATGATCGCGATGCGGGGGCTCGATTTCTACTACGGCGCCAACCACGCGCTGAAGCGGATCACGCTGGATCTGTCCGAGCGGCGCGTCACCGGCATGATCGGGCCCTCGGGATGCGGCAAGTCGACCCTGCTGCGCGTGCTGAACCGGATGTACGACCTGTATCCCGGCCAGCGCGCCACCGGCACGGTGCTGCTCGACGGCGTGGACATCCTCGGCCACGGCATGGACGCCAACCAGCTGCGCTCGCGCGTCGGCATGGTGTTCCAGAAGCCGACGCCGTTCCCGATGTCGGTGCACGACAACATCGCCTTCGGCATCCGCCTGCACGAGAAGCTGCCGCGCAGCGAGATGGATGGGCGCATCGAGGACGCGCTGCGCCGGGTGGCGCTGTGGGCCGAGGTCAAGGACCGGCTGCGGGCGCCGGCCGGCGCGCTGTCCGGCGGCCAGCAGCAGCGCCTGTGCATCGCGCGCACCATCGCCACCCGCCCGGAGGTGATCCTGCTGGACGAGCCGACCTCGGCGCTGGATCCGATCAGCACCGCCCGCATCGAGGAGCTGATCGACGAGCTGAAACGCGACTTCACCATCGCCATCGTCACCCACAACCTGCAGCAGGCGGCGCGCTGCGCCGACCAGGTGGCGTTCTTCTACATGGGCGAGCTGGTCGAGGTGGCGGATGCCGACCGGCTGTTCACGGCGCCGCGCGAGAAGCGGACGCAGGACTACATCACCGGCCGCTTCGGCTGAGCTGCCCGGCGCTTCACCCGGCGCTTCAGAGGAGGACTTCCGCCATGGGCACGACAGAATGAGCAGCAGCGACCCGCGCCACATCGTGCGCAGCTACGAGCAGGAGCTCGACCAGATGCGCGGCATGATCGCCCGCATGGGCGGGCTGGTGGAGAGCCAGACCGCCCAGGCGCTCAGCGCGGTGCTGAACCGCGACGGCGAGGCGGCGCAGTACGCGATGGAGCAGGACCCCGAGGTCGACGCGCTGGAGCGCGAGATCGAGGGGCGGGCGATCCGCATGCTGGCGCTGCGCGCGCCGATGGCCCAGGACCTGCGCGAGATCGTCTCGGTGCTCAAGGTGACCTCCGACCTGGAGCGGATCGGCGACTACGCCGCCAACATCGCCAAGCGCAGCCTGCGGATCGGCCGAACCGGCGCGGAGCCGACCCTGGCCGGGCTGCGCAGCATGGGACGGCTGGTGCAGGAGAGCCTGCGGCTGTCGATCGACGCGCTGAGCCAGAACGACAAGGACAAGGCGATCGAGGTCTGGCACTCCGACAAGGCGGTGGACGAGCTGTACACCGCGATGTTCCGCGAGCTGATCACCTACATGATGGAGGATCCGCGCAACATCACCTCCTGCACGCACCTGCTGTTCATCGCCAAGAACCTCGAGCGGATCGGCGACCACAGCACCAACATCGCCGAGCAGGTGCACTACGCGGTCACCGGCGAGATGCTGCCGGCCGCGCGGCCGCGCGGCGCCTACACGGTCGAACGCGACGCCGACGACGGGCCGGCGTGAACAGGGGAGAGACCATGCAGCTCGGTGCCGAGATGATCCGAAGAGGCGCTTCGTCCCGCGACGAGACCCAGAAGCCGCGCGTGCTCGTGGTCGAGGACGACCCGGCGCTGGCGGTGATGCTGCGCTACAACCTGGAGAAGCTGGGCTACCAGGTCGACGAGGCGGCGGACGGCCAGGAGGCGCTGCTGCGCATCACCGAGGCGGCCCCCGACATCGTGCTGCTGGACTGGATGCTGCCCAGCCTGTCCGGCCTGGAGGTGTGCCGGCAGATACGCCGGCGTCCGCAGACACGCGACATGCCGGTGATCATGCTGACCGCGCGCGTGGAGGAGCAGGATGCGATACGCGGCCTGAACACGGGTGCCGACGACTACATCACCAAGCCGTTCTCGATCGAGGCGCTGTCGGCGCGCCTGCGCGCGCTGCTCAGGCGGGCGCAGCCGGCGCCGACGGAACGCGCGCTGCGCTTCCACGACATCGCGCTCGATCCCGGCGAGCACCGGGTGCAGCGCAACGGCCGGCCGGTGCATCTGGGCCCGACCGAGTACCGGCTGCTGGAGTTCCTGCTGCGCCATCCGCGCCGCGTGTTCTCGCGCGAGGACCTGCTCGACGCCGTCTGGGGTGCCGACATCCACGTCGAGGCGCGCACCGTCGACGTGCATATCCGCCGGCTGCGCAAGGCGCTGAACGGTCCGGGCGAGGCGGACCTGGTGCGCACCGTGCGCTCGGCCGGCTACGCGC
Source organism: uncultured Acetobacteraceae bacterium (assembly GCA_964245385.1). Lineage (GTDB taxonomy): Bacteria > Pseudomonadota > Alphaproteobacteria > Acetobacterales > Acetobacteraceae > Lichenicoccus. Next base: position 5,603 of record CAXTNB010000192.1, read on the forward strand.
TCGACCTCGAGGCGTCCTGACCGCACGCGGCTGCCGGCAGGACGGCGCCGCTTGAACCTCGATCTCCCGCTGGCGCTCGCGGCGTTCGCCGGCGGCTCGCTCGCGTGTGCGGTGTGGCCGCGCCGGCCGGTGGCGGCGCCGACGGCGGAGGTCGCCGCGTCGGACC
>CAXTNB010000193.1:0-3687 GCA_964245385.1 uncultured Acetobacteraceae bacterium
GGTGGTGGGCGGGGTCGGGATGCTGACGCTGTCGGAGGCGTGCGCGGCCTCGGCGCCGGTGTTCGTGGCGGCCGCGGGAAGCGAGCGCCGCGACGCCAGGATCCTGCTGGAGCGGATGCGACTCGCCGGCCAGGTGCGCCCGCTGCTGGACGACCTGTCGCCCTGGCCGCGTCAGCCGCTCGACGTGGCGGGACGGATCGCGCGCGAGATACGCGCCCGCTTCGGCAGCGCGGAGCGGCGACGCTAGCGAGGCGGCCCGATCACGGAGGAGTCGCTTGCGCGACCGGCACCGCAGGAGCTAGCGTGAGGGCCTCAATTGAGAACGATTTGCAAGAGGCTGCCTTGGACGGTGAAACCAGCGTGATCGCCCGCAACTGCGAGCGTGCCGTCGTGACCGCCTACCGCGAGCTGCGCGGCTGCGGCACCGCCGACATGCGGGCGTTCCTCGCCTGCACCACCCTGTATCGCATCCATCACCCCGAGGCCTCGCTCAACGAGGCGCGGCGGCTGGTCTCGGAGTGGATCGACCATCACGTCGTGCGCGAGGCCGAGGGTCCGACCCCCGGCTGCGACTGCGACTGACCGAAGGCCGGCCGGCTCAGGACCGTTCGGCGAGCGGCACCAGGTCGCGCAGGCCGGCGCCGGTGTACATCTGCCGCGGCCGTCCGATGCGCTGGCCCGGCTCCTCGATCATCTCCTTCCACTGGCTGATCCAGCCGGCGGTGCGGGCGACCGCGAACAGCACGGTGAACATGCTGGTCGGGATGCCCATCGCCTTGAGGATGATGCCCGAGTAGAAATCGACGTTCGGGTACAGCTTGCGCGAGACGAAGTAGTCGTCCTCGATGGCGATCCGCTCCAGCTCGACGGCGAGCTGCAGCAGCGGCTCGTCGTGGATGCCGAGCTCGGCCAGCACCTCGTGGCAGGTCGCCTGCATGATCTTCGCGCGCGGGTCGAAGTTCTTGTAGACCCGGTGGCCGAAGCCCATCAGCTTCACGCCGCTGCTCTTGTCCTTCACCTTGCGGATGAAGTCCGGGATGTGCTCCTTGGAGCCGATCTCGTTGAGCATCTTCAGCACCGCCTCGTTGGCGCCGCCGTGCGCCGGACCCCACAGCGAGGCGATCCCGGCGGCGATGCAGGCGAACGGGTTGGCGCCGGTGGAGCCGGCCAGCCGCACGGTGCTGGTCGAGGCGTTCTGCTCGTGGTCGGCGTGCAGGATCAGGATCCGGTCCATGGCGCGCGCCAGCACCGGGCTCACCTGGTAGGGCTCCGAGGGCATCGCGAACATCATGTGCAGGAAGTTCTCGGCGTAGCCGAGGTCGTTGCGCGGGTAGATGAACGGCATCCCCTGGGTATATTTGTAGGTCCAGGCGGCGATGGTCGGCATCTTGGCGATCAGGCGCAGCGCCGACAGCGCCCGGTGCGCGGGATCGTTGATGTCCAGGCTGTCGTGGTAGAACGCCGACAGCGCGCCGACGACGCCGCAGATCACCGCCATCGGATGCGCGTCGCGGCGGAAGCCGTTGTAGAAGTGCCGCAGCTGCTCGTGCAGCATGGTGTGGTTCTTGATCTGCTTGATGAAGCCGTCGTTCTGCGCCCGGTTCGGCAGCTCCCCGTTGAGCAGCAGGTAGGCCACCTCCGGGAAGCTCGACCGCTCCGCCAGCTGGTCGATCGGGTAGCCGCGATGCAGCAGCACGCCCTCGTCGCCGTCGATGTAGGTGATCTTGCTCTCGCACGCCGCGGTGCCGCCATAGGCAGGGTCGTAGGTGAAGATGCCGAGCTCGGTGTGCAGCTTGCGTATGTCGGCGACCGCGGGACCCAGCGTGCCGGTGAGCAGCGGCAGCCGCGCCGAGCGTCCGTTCTGATCCAGGCTGATGGTGACGGAGGCGTTTTCGGTCACGCTCATGGCATCTTCCTGTTCTGATCGGTGGGTCGGCGGCGGGCCGGGACGGCCTCCAGATCTATGGTGTCGCGACCCGCCTGACAACGGCCGCGGCAGCGGGCGGCCGCGGCAGCTCACGGCCGCAGCACCTCCAGCAGTCGCGCGCCGCACGGTGCCAGTGCCGACCAGGTGCCCTCGAAGCCGAGCAGGGCGAGCGTGCAGGTCGGGAAACCGGCCTGCAGCAGCTCGTGGCCACCGGTCAGCAGCAGCGCCAGCTCGTGCAGGCCCGGATTGTGGCCGACCAGCATGAGGCTGCCTCGCGCCTCCTCGCGCTCGCGCAGCATCGCCAGCAGGGTGCGCGGGGTCGCGAGGTAGAGCGCGTCGGGAAACGTCGAGCGCGGCTCCGCCGACGCGAACGGGCGCAGCAGCTCGAAGGTCTCGCGGGTGCGCAGCGACGGGCTGACCAGGGCCTGCACCGGCGCCAGCGCGCGCTGCCGAAGCCGCTCCCCGAGCGCCCCGGCATCGACGCGTCCGCCGGGCGACAGGGTCCTGGTGCGGTCCGAGGCGTCGGACCCGTCCTCCTGCGCGGTCACCGCGCGGGCGTGCCGCAGCAGCAGCAGGCGGCAGTCGGCGCTCAAGGATCGCGGCCGTCGCCGCGTCGGGGGATGGCCTCGTGATGGCGGATCACCTCGCGGATCACGAACGCCAGGAACTTCTCCGCGAAGTCCGGATCCAGCCGGGCCTCCCGTGCCAGGGCGCGCAGCCGCGCCACCTGCTGTGCCTCGCGCTGCGGATCGGCCGCCGGCATCGCGCTGCGCGCCTTCAGCTCTCCCACCGCCTTGGTGCAGCGGAACCGTTCGGCCAGCATGTGGACCAGTGCCGCGTCGATGTTGTCGATGCTGCCGCGCAGCGCGCGCAGCTGCGCCAGCGCATCGTCCTCCTCGGCAGGTCGTGGCAAGGCTGCGGTTTCCGCCAATGCTGCGCCCCATCCAGATCCGGCACCCCGGACGGACCTGCCGGTTCCGCCCGGTCCCGTGCCGGCGCAGTCTCGCGGCATCCGCCGCCGCCGACAAGCCTCAATCAGAGGTCGATCCAGGCCAGGTGGCCGCCCTTGCCGGCGCCGGTGTCGGTGAAGATCGCGGTGCCTCCCTGCCGCCCCTGCTTGACCCAGGGCCTGCCGTCGGTGCTGCGCCGGTCGTGCCCGCAATAGACGGTGAAGTCGCGCGGGATGTGGTCCACCCAGCTCAGCCGGCGCTCCGGGAAGCCGTCCTCCTGCATCCGGCCGGTGGTCTCGCCGAACAGCGCGCGCGACAGCAGCGGGCTGACGCGGCCGAGGCCCGGCGGCGGGTCCTGCTCCAGCATGCCGGTGTGGAAGCCGCCATGCACGAACACGCGACGCCCCAGCACCAGCCAGGCCGGCGCGCGTCCGATCTCGAGCAGCGCGCGCGCCCGCAGCGCCGGGTCGTCGAGCTGCGCCAGCGTGCTCTCCAGTGGCGGGTCCGGGCGCATGCGATGGCCGGCGAGCGCGCGGCCGAGCTTGCGGTCGTGGTTGCCGAGCAGGAACATCCCGGTATCCTCGTCGATCAGCCGGAACATGATGCGCAGCGCGTCGGCGCTGGCCGGTCCGTGATCCACCAGGTCGCCGAGCTGGATGATGAAGCGGTCGGTCGCCACCGCATGTTCGAACGCGCGGACGTCGCCGTGCACGTCGCCCACCACCCGCAGCTTGCGTCCGCCCAGGTCGAGGCGCGGCGCCAGGGTCGGCCCGGCAGGCGCCACGCCGTGCCCGGCATCGGGTTCGCTCA
>CAXTNB010000193.1:3697-4772 GCA_964245385.1 uncultured Acetobacteraceae bacterium
CACCTGCTCGCGGAAGGCGGCCAGGGCGCGGTCGCGTCCCTGCTGCAGCGAGACGACCGGGCGCGGATAGTCCCGCCCCAGCACGATGCCGGCCTCGTCGAGTGCCGCGTCCGGCGCCTCCCACGGCGCGTGCAGCAGGCGATCCGGCAGTGCCGCGATCTCGGGCACCCAGCGCCGTATGTAGGCGCCGCGCGGATCGAACTTCCTGGACTGGGTGACCGGGTTGAAGATGCGGAAGAAGGGCTGCGAGTCCGTGCCGCAGCCGGCGACCCACTGCCAGCTCGCGCTGTTGGTGGCGAGGTCGCCATCCACCAGCGTGTCCCAGAACCAGGCTTCCCCGTCCTGCCACGCCACCAGCATGTGCTTGACCAGCAGCGAGGCGGTGATCATCCGCACCCGGTTGTGCATCCAGCCGATCTGCCAGAGCTGGCGCATCCCGGCATCCACGATCGGCACCCCCGTCCGTCCGCGCTGCCAGGCACGCAGCGCCTCGGGATCCCGGCGCCAGCGCAGCCGCGCGAAGGCCGGGCGCTGCGGCCGGTCGGGCAGGGCCGGGTCGTGCCGCAGCAGGTAGGCGGCGAACTCGTGCCAGAGCAGCTCGCCCTGGAACCGCTGCAGGCCGGATCCGTCGCCGCCCCGCGGCCGCGCCGCCGCGGCCGCGTGCCAGACCTGGACCGCGGAGATCTCGCCCCAGTGCAGGTGCGCCGACAGCATCGAGGTGCCGTCCTCGTCGGCGGGCGCGTCGCGGCTGGCGTCGTAGCCCTCGAGATGGTCGGCGAGGAAGCGGCCGAGCCGCGCCTGTGCGCCGGCCTCGCCGGGCTGCCAGGTGCGCCGCAGCCCCGCCGCCCAGTCCGGCCGCGTCGGCAGCAGGCCCCACGCCTCGAGCCGCTCGGAGCGCCACTCGCCGCGCGCCGCGGCGACGCGTCGCGGCGCCGGCAGGGGGGGCTCCGGAGGCGGCAGGTCGCGGCAGGTGCGGGCGAACGGCGTGTAGACGCCGTAGACGCCGCCGCTCCTGGTGCGGATGCGGTCGAGGTCGAACAGGGTCGAGACCCGGTGCGCGTGCAGGCTGCCGCCC
>CAXTNB010000193.1:4782-5736 GCA_964245385.1 uncultured Acetobacteraceae bacterium
CGCGAGCGACAGCAGGCTGTGGTGCAGCCACCACAGCCCGGCGCCGCCGGGGCTCCAGCGTCCCGCCGCCGCCTCGTCGTGCACGTACACCGCCAGCACCGTCTCCGCCCGCGCCAGCGCCTCGGTCAGCGGGCGATGGTCGGAGAGACGCAGATCCTGCCGGAACCAGACCAGCGCGACCTTCGCAGGCGCCTGCTTCGTCGTACCTCGCGCCATGACGTGGTCGTATCCCATCCCGCTCGATCCGTGGCCTCAACCGTCCAGAACCGCGTCGGTTCTCGACGGATCTGCTGTCGCGTCGGCCGGCCGCGGCGTGGTATCGATGGCGGCGAACGACGCGGCAGCGAGCATGAGGATGCCCCCGATCTCGATCCGCCCCGCCCGGCCGCAGGATGCGCGGCAGATCGGCGCGGTGCACGTGGATGCCTGGCGCAGCGCCTACCCCGGCATCCTGTCGGACCGCACGCTCGCCCGCATGTCGGCCGCACAACAGGCCGCGTACTACGCCACCATGATCCGGCGCGACGGCGGCGTCTTCGTGGCCGTCGAGGGCGGCAGCGGCCAGGTGGTCGGCTTCGGCAGCGTCGGGCGGCGCGCCGCGCCCGCCGGTTCGACCGTCGGTTCGTCCCTGGCCGACGGCGAGATCCACACGCTCTACGTGCTCGACGACTGGCGCGACATCGGCATCGGGCGCCGGCTGATGCTGGCGGGCTCGCTGCACCTCGCCACCGCCGGATGCCGCTCGGCCTTCCTGTGGGTGCTGTCCGACAACCCGAGCCGCTGGTTCTACGAGCGCCTCGGCGGCCGCGCCGTCGCCACCGGCAGCACCCGGGTCGGCGGCCGGACGCTGCCGCAGACCGCCTATGCCTGGCATCCGATCGAGATCCTGCTGGCGGCGCACCAGCCCGACGGAGCGCCGCCCCGAGCCCGCAGGTTCACCGGCTGCGCGAGCAC
>CAXTNB010000194.1:0-4079 GCA_964245385.1 uncultured Acetobacteraceae bacterium
CGGAACGAGCGCGTGAACATCTCGGCGCCGTTCATCGCCCGGCCGGTGGCGACGACGCTGCTGCTGATCGCGATCGCGCTCGCCGGCGTGCTCGGCTACGCCAAGCTGCCGGTGTCGCCGCTGCCCGAGATCGACTTCCCCACCATCAGCGTGCAGGCCCAGCTCCCCGGCGCCAGTCCGGAGGTGGTCGCGACCAGCCTGGCGGCCCCGCTCGAGCGGCAGCTCGGAGAGATCGCCGACGTCACCGAGATGACCTCGCAGAGCCAGATCGGGCAGACCCGCATCACGCTGCAGTTCGGGCTCGACCGCGACATCAACGGGGCGGCGCGCGACGTGCAGGCGGCGATCAACGCCGCCCAGGCGGACCTGCCGGCCAACCTGCTGTCGCAGCCGGTCTACCGCAAGGTGAACCCGGCCGACGCGCCGGTGCTGATCCTGGCGCTGACCTCGGCCACGCTGACGCGCGGGCAGATGTACGACGCGGCGAGCACGGTGTTGCAGCAGCAGCTCTCGCAGATCGACGGCGTCGGCCAGGTGATCATCAGCGGCGCGGCCCTGCCGGCGGTGCGGGTGGAGCTCGATCCGCTGGCCTTGTTCCACGCCGGCATCGGTCTCGAGGACGTCCGCTCGGCGCTGTCGAGTGCCAATGCGAACAGCCCGAAGGGCGACGTCGAGGTCGGCGCGCAACGCTGGCAGATCACCACCAATGACCAGTCGAACCGTGCCGCCGACTACAAGCCGCTGATCGTCGCCTACCGCAACGGCGACGCGGTGCGTCTGTCGGACATCGCCGACGTGCAGGATTCCGTCCAGGACCTGCGCAATCTCGGGCTGGCGGACGGCCATCCGGCGGTGCTGGTGATCATCTTCCGCCAGCCGGGCGCCAACATCATCACCACCATCGACGGCGTGCGCGCCGCCGTGCCGCGCCTGAAGGCGGCGCTGCCGACCGACCTCGACATCACCTTCGCCTCGGACCGCTCGACCACCATACGCTCGGCGCTGAACGACACCCAGCGCACGCTGGTGATCGCGATGCTGCTGGTGATCGGCGTGGTGTTCGTCTTCCTGCGCAACGGCCGCGCCACGCTGATCCCGGCGGTCGCGGTGCCGGTGTCGATCATCGGCACCTTCGGGGTCATGTACCTGCTGGGCTACTCGCTCGACAACCTGTCGCTGATGGCGCTCACCATCGCCACCGGCTTCGTGGTCGACGACGCGATCGTGGTGCTGGAGAACATCTCGCGCCATCTCGAGGACGGCGTGCCGCGCATCCAGGCCGCCCTGCGCGGCGCGCGCGAGGTCGGCTTCACCGTCATCTCCATCACGCTGTCGCTGATCGCGGTGTTCCTGCCGATCCTGCTGATGGGCGGCATCGTGGGGCGGCTGTTCCGCGAGTTCGCGATGACGCTGTCGGTGGCGATCCTGGTGTCGATGGTGATCTCGCTCACCGCGACGCCGATGATGTGCGCGCTGTTCCTGCGCGCGGGCGCCGCCCGGGACGCCGTGCGCCGGCCGGGGCTGTTCGCGCGGGTGCAGGACGGCTACGCACGCACGCTGAAGCTGGCGCTGGACCACAGCCTGCTGGTGCTGCTGATGCTGATCGGCACGATCGCGCTGAACGTGTGGCTGATCACGATCATCCCGAAGGGCTTCTTCCCGGAGGAGGATACCGGGCGGATGATCGGCAGCCTGCAGGCCGACCAGAGCATCTCGTTCCAGCTGATGAGCAAGAAGTTCACGCAGATGATGGCGATCGTGCACGCCGATCCGGCGGTGCAGGACGTGGTCGGCTCGACCGGATCGGGCAGCGGCGGCGCATCGGCGCAGACCAACACCGGGACGCTGTACATCTCGCTCAAGCCGCTGCGCCAGCGCGTCGGCATCGACCAGGTGATCGCGCGGCTGCGCCGCAAGCTGGGGCAGGTGCCGGGCGGCAGGCTGTTCCTGCAGCCGGTGCAGGACATCCGCGTCGGCGGCCGGCAGAGCCACGCCGAATACCCGTACACGGTGCTCGGCGACGACGCCGCCGAGGTGCAGCGATGGGCGCCGAAGCTGCTGGCGGCACTCGAGCGCGACCATACCTTCACCGACCTGAGTTCCGACCAGCAACAGAACGGGATGGAGACCAACCTGGTCGTCGACCGCGACACCGCCTCGCGGCTCGGCCTGACCATGTACCAGATCGACAACACGCTGTACGACGCCTTCGGGCAGCGCTCGGTGTCGACGATCTACAACGCGCTCAACCAGTATCACGTGGTGAGGGAGGTGGCGCCGCAGTACTGGCAGCGCCCGTCGAAGCTCAGGCAGGTCTGGATCAGCACCTCCGGCGCGCAGCCGGGCGGCTCGGAGACCAGCGCGCTCAGCGCCGGATCGGTCAGCGCAGGGTCGGCGACCGGCGTCACCACCGCATCCGCGACCGCGGTCGCGCCGGTCTCGACCACGCGCTCCTCCGCCGTCGCCTCGGCGGCGAACAGCAGCGCCGTGGTCGCCAGCAACGTGGTCGCGACCAGCGCCACGACGACGGGCGCGACGACGGGCACGACCACGAGCACCACGAGCACCGCCTCGAACAACGCCGTGCGCACCGCGGCGCAGGCGGCGATCGCCACCACCGGCAAGGGCAGCGCCTCCAGCGGTGCCGCGGTGGCGACGGCGGTCGAGACGATGGTGCCGCTGTCGGCGGTGGCGCGCTACGCGCCCGGCAACACGCCGCTCGCGGTCAACCACCAGAGCCAGTTCGTGGCGAGCACGATCTCGTTCAACCTGCCGCCGGGCAAGTCGCTGAGCGACGCGACGGCGGCGATCCAGCGCGCGGTGCAGGCGATCCACCTGCCTGGCGACCTTACCGGCGGTTTCGCCGGCACCGCGCAGGTCTACCAGCAATCGCTGGCCAACGAGCAGATCCTGGTGCTCGCGGCCCTCGCCGCGATCTACATCGTGCTCGGGATCCTGTACGAGAGCTTCGTGCACCCGATCACGATCCTGTCCACGCTGCCGTCGGCGGGCGTGGGGGCGGTGCTGGCGCTGATCCTGTTCCGGATCCCGTTCACGATCATCGCGCTGATCGGCATGATCCTGCTGATCGGCATCGTCAAGAAGAACGCGATCCTGATGATCGACTTCGCGCTGCAGGCGGAGCGCGAGGACGGGATGGACAGCCGCGAGGCGATCTTCCACGCCGCCGTGATGCGCTTCCGCCCGATCATGATGACGACGAGTGCGGCGCTGCTGGGCGCGCTGCCGCTGTGCTTCAGCTTCGGCGAGGGCAGCGAGCTGCGCCAGCCGCTCGGCATCTCGATCGTGGGCGGCCTGATCGTGAGCCAGGCGCTGACCCTGTACACGACGCCGATCGTCTACCTGTATCTCGACCGGCTGCGGCCGGCGGCGAGCCGATCCCGTGCCGCGACGGCGCGGGCATGACGACCGACTGGTGAGTCAAGCGCCGCCAGCCATGACGAGCCCGACAAGCCGCGTCGCCGACTATATCACCGCTATAGACGTCGCGCCTCAGCGGCATTATATGAGGGCGGATGGATACCCGCGAAAGCCTGATCGCAGCGGCCCTGAAGGTGCTCGAAGAAGAAGGGGAAGCGACCTTCTCGACGCGAGCCGTGCTGGCGATCGCCAAGGTTTCGGCGCCGACGCTGTATCATCATTTCGGGAATGCGGACGGCATCCTGAGCGCGGCGCTGGCGGAAGCCTTCCTGCAGTTCCTGCAGAGCAAGCAGGCTGCGACGCAGTCGGCCGACCCGATCAGCACGCTCGTTGACGGCTGGGACGACTACGTGCGATTCGCGGCGGCACGGCCACGCCTCTACGCGGCCATGCTCAGCCGGGTGCTCCAGGGCGGCCAGATCCCGGCGGCCGAGCGTTCCTTCCATCTCCTGCTCGAGCAGCTGCGCGCGGTCGAGGCGCAGGGCCGCCTCGCCATGCCGGTGGAAGCCGCGGCGGACCGGATGTGGGCGTCCGCGAACGCCGCGTCGCTGCTCCACGTGACGGCGCGGCTGCGCAAGGCGCCCCCGCCCGGCGAGGCTGTCCTGACCGACCTGCGCGAAGGCGCCCTCAGGTCCATC
>CAXTNB010000194.1:4089-5724 GCA_964245385.1 uncultured Acetobacteraceae bacterium
GCTCACGATGAAGCTGCTCGTCACTGGAGGCGCCGGGCTCCTCGGCGGTCATCTCGTTCCGAAGCTTGTCGCCGGCGGTCACGAGGTCGTCGCCTTGACCCGCTCCAGCGAGGATGCGCCCAAGCTCAGCGCGATGGGTGCTGCACCGATCATGGGCGACCTGTTGACGAGCGACTCGCTGCAGTTGCCCGCGCTCGACGCCGTCGTCCACGCAGCGGCCTATTTCCGCTTCGCCGGTCCTCGCGAGCCCTATTTCAAGACGAACGTCGAGGGCACGAAGGCGCTCCTGCGGGCGGCCGAGCGCGCCGGCGCCAAGACCTTCGTCCATATCAGCGCGGCCGGCGTGATCATGGACGATGGCGGATCCCCGATCCGCAACGCCGATGAGCGCGCGCGCACCTATCCGGAGAGCTTCTCGGGTTACGTCGCGAGCAAGGCGAAATCCGAGGCGCTGGTCCTGGCCGCCAACAAGCCCGGCTTCCGCACGATCGCGCTGCGGCCGCCAGCCTTGTGGGGCCCGGGCGACAATTTCAGCAAGCAGCTGCCGCAGGCCATCTCGTCCCGCCGGTTCGCTTTCATCGACCGTGGCGACTATCCGTTCGTGACCTGCCATGTCGACAACGTCGTCGAGGCCATTCAGCGTGCGCTCGAACACGGAGACGGCGGTCGCGCCTATTTCATCCACGACCAGGAAACCAGGACTTTCCGTGAGTTCGTAGGTCTGATTGCCGACGCACATGGCGTCTCGATCGACGGCGTCCGCTCGATGCCGTACTGGCTCGCCTTCCTGGTCGGCCGATTCGCGGAGATCTTCGCGGCATTGACCCGGAAGAACGGCGATCCGCCGCTATCACGCTCGCTGGTGCGAATGATCGGCCGCGAGTTCACGGTCGACGACAGCGACGCGCGGCGCGATCTCGGCTATGTCGGTGAGACTTCTCGGGAGGATGGGCGGCGGATGTACGTCGAGGCTGCCCTGGCGGCGAGGACGAAGGAACCGGTGCCCGGCTCACGGCCGGCGAAGGCGCCAAACGTTGTGCGCGGCATGGGCTCGGCGCGATCGATCAAGAACGACAGCGCGAGAAAGGCGTCGGTGGAGAAAGGCGTGGCTGATCTCCTACCTGGCGGCAGGGCATGAGCCAGGCCATCTCGAGAAGTCGCCAACGGCTCCCGAAATGTTTCTTCCCAAGCGATCGGACATGCCATGGCCGAGCGTGGCTGCGACACCGACGGCATCCGGACCCAGCGCGCCCACCGCGGCGCTGATCCATCCGTGGCCGGTATCGCCGTCGGCATCAGCCTCCGATCGAAATCCCCTCGAAGCCGGCCACCTTGCGCATCGCGGGATCTGACGCGTCACGCCTTGCCGCCGCATCGGGATGATCGTCGAACCAGCCCTCGAGCGGATACTTGTACATCCAGTCGACCAGCAGTTCGCGCCGGGCTATCAGCCACTTGCCGTCGCGCTCCTCGAACTTGTCGACGTAGCGCGCCCACAGCTTCACGAAGCTGCCCGTCCAGTGATGACGATCCGAGCCCTGATGATCGGCATGGAGGTATGTCTCGACGTAGGCGACGTTCGGCCCGTCGAACTCGATCAGGCTGTTCCCCAGGAAATGCTGCGTGCGCACGAAG
>CAXTNB010000195.1:0-4895 GCA_964245385.1 uncultured Acetobacteraceae bacterium
GTGCTGCAGGCGCACCCGGTGCGCGCCCGCCTCACCGTGTCCGGCTACGAGGGCTCGGAGCTGCTGGTGGCGCGGCTGCTGATCGAGGCGGGTGCGGAGGTGCCCTACGTCGGCACCGCCTGCCCGCGCACCGAGTGGAACGACCCCGACCGCGAGTGGCTGGAGAGCCGCGGCAGCCACGTGCAGTTCCGCGCCTCGCTGGAGAACGACGTGGCCGCGTTCCGCGCGGTCAGGCCCGACCTCGCCATCGGCACCACGCCGGTGGTGCAGAAGGCCAAGGAGCAGGGCATCCCGGCCATCTACTTCACCAACATCGTCTCCGGCCGGCCGCTGTTCGGCATCCCGGGCATCGCCGCGATGGCCGCGGTGGTGGCGGCGCAGGCGCGCGGCCGCGAGCGCTTCGCCCGCATGGTGTCGTTCTTCGGCAGCACGCCGCCGCCGGCCGCCGCGGCGCCGCTGCCGGCGGCGGCGGTCCCTGCCCTGCTCTCGCAGGCGATGGGGAGCTAGCGTCGTGCTGGTGATCGATCACGATCGCGCCGGCGGCTACTGGGGGGCGATCTACGCCTTCACCGCCGCGCGCGGCCTGCGGGTGATCATCGACGGCCCGGTCGGCTGCGAGAACCTGCCGGTGACGGCGGTGCTGCACTACACCGACGGGCTGCCGCCGCACGAGCTGCCGATCAGCGTGACCGGGCTGTCCGAGGACGCGCTGTCGATGAGCGGCACCGAGTCCTCGATGCAGCAGGCCAACAGCGTCGGCGACCGCTCCATGCCCGGCGTCGTGGTCACCGGCAGCATCGCCGAGATGATCGGCGGCGGCGTCACCCCGGAAGGCTCGAACCTGCTGCGCTTCATCCCGCGCACCATCGACGAGGACCAGTGGCAGTGCGCCGACCGCGCGATCTACTGGCTGTGGACCCAGTTCGGCCAGAGGAAGGGTGCGAGGAAGAAGCCCGCCGTCCCGAGCACGAAGCCGCTGGTCAACATCATCGGCGCCATCCACGGCACCTTCAACATGCCCTCGGACCTCGCCGAGATCCGCCGCCTGGTGGAGGGCATCGGCTGCGAGGTCAACCTGGTGTTCCCGCTCGGCGCGCACATCGACGAGACGCCGCGGCTGGCCGAGGCCTGCGTCAATGTCTGCCTGTATCGCGAGTTCGGCCGCAAGCTGTGCGAGGAGCTGGGCAAGCCGTACCTGCAGGCGCCGATCGGCGTGTTCGCCACCACCAGCTTCCTCGAGGCGCTGGGCGAGATCGCCGGCGTCGATCCGCAGCCCTTCATCGAGCGCGAGAAGCAGACCACGATCAAGGCGGTGTGGGACCTGTGGCGCAGCGTGACGCAGGACTTCTTCGCCACCGGCAGCTTCGCCGTGGTGGCCACCGAGACCTACGAGCGCGGCATACGGCGCTTCCTCGAGGAGGAGCTCGGCATTCCCTGCGCCTTCGCCGTCGCGCGCAGGCCCGGTGCCAAGCCGGACAACCAGGGCGTGCGCGAGTCGCTGCGCCGCAGCCCGCCGCTGGTGCTGTTCGGCTCCAGCAACGAGCGCATCTACGCGGTCGAGCTCGGCGCGCGCTGCGTCTACGTGCCGGCCTCGTTCCCGGGGGCGATCATACGCCGCGCCACCGGCACCCCGTTCATGGGCTACGCCGGGGCCACCTACCTGGTGCAGGAATACTGCAACGCGCTGTTCGACGCCCTGTTCAACATGCTGCCGCTGGGACGCGACCTCGACGCGATCGACCCGACCCACGCGCAGACCCACACTTCCATGGCCGTGCACTGGGACCGCGACGCAGCCTCGCTGCTCGACACCCGGGTCGAGGCCGAACCCTTCCTCGTTCGCATCTCCGCGGCACGACAGCTGCGCGAGCACGTCGAACGGGAAGCGCGCGCGCACGACGAAAGCCGGATCACCCGTGCCCGCGTCCTGGCCTCGCTGCCGGCCCTGCCGGCGGAGGTCTCCTGAGGGTGTCCGCGCTGCAAACCGATCTAGAGGAGGAATGACATGGCGATCGAACCCAACCGCTCCGTGCTGTCGGGGCTATCGGAAGGCGAGGCGAAGGAGTTCAACCGCATCTTCGTGCTCAGCTTCGTGCTGTTCACCGCGATCGCGGTGGTCGCGCACCTGCTCGCCTGGCTGTGGAAGCCGTGGGGCGGCAACTACCACACGGCGATGCTGGACGGCCTGCACACCGCCGGGCACCTGCTCACCGCTTTGACCTGAGGAGCACAGATCATGTGGCGCATCTGGGTACTGTTCGATCCGCGCCGGGCGCTGATCACCCTTTTCATCTTCCTGCTGACGCTGGCGCTGGTGATCCATTTCATCCTGCTCAGCACGGACCGCTTCAACTGGCTCGACGGTCCGAACCACGACCGCCTCAGCGGCTCGCCGGTGCAGCAGATGACGCCGCTGCCGCAACGATCGCAGTGACGCACCCCGTCCGGGAGCGGTGCCGAAGACAGGTGTTAGAGATAGGTGTGACGCGGAAGACGTGAACCTGTCTGGCTGACAGGAGGAGCGCCCAGCCATGGCGATGTTGAATTTCGAGTACAAGTACCGCGTCCGAGGTGGGACGCTCGTCGGCGGTGACCTGTTCGACTTCTGGGTCGGTCCCTTCTACGTCGGCTTCTTCGGCGTCACGACGATCTTCTTCACGCTGGTCGGGACCCTGCTGATCGTCTGGGGGGCCGCGATCGGACCGACCTGGAACATCTGGCGGATCAACATCGCACCGCCGGACCTCCGCTACGGCCTCGGCTTCGCGCCGCTGCGCGAAGGCGGGCTGTGGCAATGGATCACCTTCTGCGCGCTCGGCGCCTTCGTCTCGTGGGACCTGCGCATGATCGAGATCGCGCGCAAGCTCGGCATGGGGCTGCACGCGCCGATCGCCTTCGCCTGCGCGATCGCCGCCTACTTCACGCTGGAGGTGCTGCGGCCGCTGCTGATGGGCGCCTGGGGGCACGGCTTCCCCTACGGCATCCTCAGCCATCTCGATTGGGTCTCGAACATCGGCTACCAGCACCTGCAGTTCCACTACAACCCGGCGCACATGATCGCCGTGACGTTCTTCTTCACGACGACGCTGGTGCTGTCGATGCACGGCTCGGTGGTGCTGTCGGCGCTCAATCCGGGCGAGGACGAACTGGTCAAGCCGTCCGGCTTCGAGGACAGCTTCTTCCGCGACCTGATCGTCTACTCGATCGGACCGCTCGGCATCCATCGCCTCGGCTGGTTCTGCGCCATCAATGCCGGCCTGTGGAGCGCCGTCTGCATCGTCATCAGCGGCCCGTTCTGGACCCGGGGCTGGCCGGAATGGTGGAACTGGTGGCTCAACCTGCCTTTCTGGAGCTGAACGATGTTCGACTATCGCACTGCGTTCGGAACCGAGTACCAGAACCTGTTCAACCGGGTCGGCGTCGACGGTCCGCCCGACGAGGGCGCGCCGCTGAAGTACGGCGCCGAGAACCGGGTGATCCAGCCGTTCTTCTCCAGGCTGATGGGCATCATCGGCGCCTCCCAGGTCGGCCCGTTCTACCTCGGCGCACTCGGCTTCGCCTCGATCATCTGCGGCTTCATCGCGTTCGAGATCATCGGGCTGAACATGTTCGCCCAGGTCGACTGGGATCCGGTGCAGTTCATCCGCCAGCTGCCCTGGCTCGGCCTGCAGCCGCCGGCGCCGGCCTACGGGCTGCGCATCCCGCCGCTCGCCGAGGGCGGCTGGTGGCTGATGGCAGGGTTCTTCCTGACCGCCTCGATCCTGCTCTGGTGGGTGCGCACCTACCGCCGCGCCCGGGCGCTGGGGCTGGGGACGCACCTCTCCTGGGCGTTCGCCTCGGCGATCTGGCTCTACCTGGTGGACGGCTTCTTCCGCCCGGTGCTGATGGGCAGCTGGTCGGAGGCGGTGCCGTTCGGCATCTTCCCCCACCTGGACTGGACGGCCTCGCTGTCGATCCGCTACGGCAACCTGTACTACAACCCGTTCCACATGCTCTCGATCGTGTTCCTGTACGGCTCGACGCTGCTGTTCGCCATGCATGGCGGCACCATCCTGGCGGTCAGCCGCTATTTCGGCGAGCGCGAGATCGAGCTCACCGTCGATCGCGGCACCGCCGCCGAGCGCGCCGGCCTGTTCTGGCGCTGGGTGATGGGCTTCAACGCCAGCTACGAGTCGATCCATCGCTGGGCCTGGTGGTTCGCGGTGCTGTGCACGGCGACCGGCGGGATCGGCATCCTGCTGACCGGCACCGTGGTCGATAACTGGTTCCTGTGGGGCGTCAAGCACGGCATCGCGGCACCCTATCCGGAGCTCTACCCGCACATCTCCGATCCCGGACAGCTGACCGGAGTGCTGCGGTGATGAACCTGCTCACGGCACCGTTCCGGCTGGCAGCGTGGCTGCTCGCCGGGACCTTCGGCTTCCTGACCACCTACCCGCGCCGGATCATCGGCGGCGTGCTGGCGGCACTCCTGGTGGTCGGCATCTTCTCGACGCTGCAGGGCATCCCCGTGGTCAGCGTGCAGCGCGGCTTCCGCGGCACCGGCATGATCGAGTTCTACAACCCGCGCCTCGCCGCCCGCGACGTCGCCAACCACCGCCAGCTCCCGCCGTTGCCGCCGGTGCAGCCCTCCGGCATCGCCTCGTCGGTCGCCTATCGCAACATAAAGGTGCTGCGCGACGTCGATTCCAACGAGTTCCTGCGGCTCATGGCCGCCTTCCCGAGCTGGATCGCACCCGCCACCGGCTGCGCGTTCTGCCACTCCGCGGTCAACCCGGCCGAGGACCGGCTCTACACCAAGCAGGTCGCGCGTCGCATGATCGAGATGACCCGCTTCATCAACACCAACTACAAGAGCCATGTCGGCGCCACCGGCGTCACCTGCAACACCTGCC
>CAXTNB010000195.1:4905-5707 GCA_964245385.1 uncultured Acetobacteraceae bacterium
GACCGCCACGGGCTATAGCGGCCTGTCGCTGGCCGGCGCCCAGACCTCGCTGCAGCACGATCCGTTCACGCCCCTGCTGATGCAGGCCGAGACGGTCCGCGTGATCGGCCACACGGCGCTGCCCTCGGGCAACCGCCAGTCGATCAAGCAGACCGACCAGACCTACTCGCTGATGGCGCACTTCGCGCAGTCGCTGGGGGTGGGCTGCACCTACTGCCACAACTCGCGCGACTTCTCGTCGTGGGACCAGGGCACGCCGGCGCGCGTGACCGCCTGGCACGGCATCGAGATGACGCGCGCCCTCAACAACGACTACATGGTGCCGCTGACGAGCACGTTTCCGCGCGCGAGCCTCGGTCCGCTGGGAGACGTCGCCAAGATCAATTGTGCCACCTGCCACCAGGGGGCATATAAGCCGCTTTACGGCGCCAGCGATCTCGCCGCCTACCCGGAACTCATCGGCCCAGCCGAGAACCGGCAAGCCAGCGTGGCGGCGCCTGACGGAGCCAGGCCATGAGCAAGCTGACCCCACGTTCCCGCCTCTCCACCCTGCTGCGGGCGGGCCTGCTGCGGGCGGCCCTGCTGGGCAGCGCGCTGGCGATCCCGGCCGCGGCCGCCGCGGCGGCGCCGGACGACATCATCGCCCGCGGCAAGTACCTCGCCGACATGGGCGACTGCGCCGGATGCCACAACGCGCCCGGCGGCAAGAACCTCGCCGGCGGCCAGTACATGAACATGCCGTTCGGCGTGATCTCGACGCCCAACATCACGTCGGACAAGGAGACCGGCATCGGCAACTGGA
>CAXTNB010000196.1:0-5635 GCA_964245385.1 uncultured Acetobacteraceae bacterium
GTCGCCGCACGAGGTCGAGATCCGGCTGACCCAGCGCGTCAATCCCGACTGGTTCCTCGGCCTCGGGCTCGGCAACACGATCAAGCCGCTGCCCGCGCACGTCTACCGCGGCATGAGCCTGCTCGAGATGCGGGCGCGGCAGACCGACCCGAGCCTGTTCGCGGTGTCCGACGGCCCGTTCCTGCTCGCCGATTTCGAGGTCGGCCGGCACCTGACCCTGGTGCCGAACCCGCTCTACGGCGGCCAGCACGCGCGCATCAAGCGGCTGGTGGTCGACTTCCTCGAGGGCGGCAACCCGCTGCAGGCGCTGCGCTCGGGCGAGATCGACGCCGCCCAGGTGCCGTACCGGCTGTGGGACCTGGCGCGCAGCCTGCCGGGCATGCGCGTGCAGTCGCTCGACGGGCCGTTCGGCTACGCCGCGATGATCCTGAATTTCCGCTCGAAGAGCGCGCCGTTCCTGAACGACCAGGCGGTGCGCGAGGCGATCACGCTCGGCATCGACCAGCATCAGGTCATCGCGCTCGCCGATCACGGTCAGGGCAGCGTGATCCACGGACCGGTGCCGGTGGCGATGACCGCGTTCCTGTCGCCCGAGGGTCGCGCCGGTTATCACGACCTCGACTAC
The DNA here is from genome assembly GCA_964245385.1 of uncultured Acetobacteraceae bacterium. GTDB lineage: Bacteria > Pseudomonadota > Alphaproteobacteria > Acetobacterales > Acetobacteraceae > Lichenicoccus. The sequence goes on from CAXTNB010000196.1 coordinate 626, forward strand.
GACCCGGTCCGCGCCCGGACGCTGCTCGACCGCGCCGGCTGGATGCCCGGACCGGACGGCATCCGGGTCCGTGCGGGCCGCCGCCTCGCCTTCGGCATCGAGGTCTCGTCCGGGGCGGTGGACCGGCTGATCACGCTGCAGGTGATCCAGCGCAGCCTCGCCGCCATCGGCGTGACGCTGGACATACGCGGCGTCGAGTTCAACGAGCTGCTCGCGACGCTGGACGGCAACGGCCACGACTGGGACAGCGTCATGCTGAGCTGGACGGTGACCTCCTTCCCCGACGAGCAGCAGATCTTCTCCTCCGACGGGCCGGCGAACTACGGCCACTTCGACGACCGCCGGGTCGACGCGCTGAACAAGGCGGTGGTCACCAGCCCCGACCGCCAGCCGATGTTCGAGGTGCAGGACTACCTCGCCCGCCGCGAGCCCTACATCTTCCTGCCGCAGGGAAGGGTGTCGGTGCTGACCCGTATCGGCCTCGACGGCGTTCCGGCGCTGGTCAGCCCGATGGGAAGCTGGTCGCCGGAACGGCTCACCCTCTCGGGGCCGATGGCGTGTCCGGATGCCGAGAGGGAGACCGCCGATGCGCATCCTGTGGGGCATTAGCCGCAGGCTCGGCAGCGCCGCCCTCTCGCTCGCGATCCTGGTGACGCTGACCTTCATCCTGGTCGACATCGCCCCGGGAAGTCCGGTCTACGGGATGCTGGGGCCGAAGGCCTCGCCGGCCTCGATCGCCGAGCTGACCCACAGCCTCGGCCTGGATCAGCCTTTCTGGCTGCGCTACCTGCACTGGTGGATGCATCTCGCCCGGGGCGACCTCGGCAACTCCTACCTGGTGCAGCGGCCGGTCGCGAGCCTGCTGGCGAGCTACGAGCTGAACACGCTGGCGCTGCAGCTGGTCTCGCTGACGGCGAGCCTGCTGATCGCCTTCGGGCTCGGCCTCGCGCACGGCGTGCTCTACGACCGCGGCGGCGGACGCGCGATCGGCGGCCTGGAGCTCGCCCTCTACGCGCTGCCCTCGTTCTTCAGCGGCACCCTGCTGATCCTGTGGTTCTCGATGGACCTGGGCTGGTTCCCCGCCGGCGGCGTCGAGGACCTCCGCCTGACGCAGCAGACCGCGGCCTCCACCGCGCGCCACCTGGCGCTGCCGGCGCTGACCGTGGTGCTGCTGACGGTGCCGGTGCTGTCGCGCTACTTCGCGCAGTCGGTGCACGAGGAGCTGGGACGCGACTACGTGCGATCGGCGGCGGCACGCGGCGCCTCGCCGTCGCGCATCCTGCTGCGCCACGTGATCCGCAACGCGATGCGGCCGCTGGTGACCGTGCTCGGCCTGTCGCTGCCCTCGATCTTCGCCGGCGGCGTCGTGGTCGAGACGGTGTTCGCCTATCCGGGGCTCGGCTGGCTGCTCTGGCGCTCGGCGCTGTCGCAGGACTACCCGGTGCTGATCGGCATCGTGCTGGTGATCGGCATCCTCACCGTGCTCGGCAACCTGCTCGCCGACATCGTCAACACGCTGCTCGATCCGCGCACCGGCTATGCCTGAGCGGGCGATGCCGCACGGTCCGGCCGCCTACCTGGCCCGGCTGCTGCGCCTGCCGCGCGGCCAGGGCACGCTGGCGACGGGGCTCGCACTCGCGGCACTGATCCTGCTCGCCTCCGGCGCGGGACCGGCGCTGTACGGACGCGACCCGTTCGCGCTGCACACCGGCGTCGTGCTGGTCGGGCCCGACTGGCGCTTCCCGTTCGGCACCGACGATCTCGGCCGCAACGCCCTCGCCCGCCTGCTGGTCGCCGGCCGCTCGACGCTGTTCGTGGCACTCCCGGCGGCGATGCTCGCCTTCGCCGCCGGCACGCTGTACGGCCTGGTCGCGGGCCTCGGGCCGCGGCTGCTGGATCAGGCGCTGATGCGGCTGCTGGACGCGGTGCTGGCACTGCCGGGCCTGGTGATCCTGGTGTTCTTCGGCGCCATCGTGCCGCTCAACACGCCCAGCCTGATCCTGCTGCTCGGGCTGATCTCGTGGCCGCCGCTGGCGCGGCTGGTGCGCAACGAGACCCTGGCGCAGCGCGAGCGCGACTTCGTGCACGCCTCGCGGCAGCTCGGCGGCGGCTTCGCCCACGTCGCCCTGACCCACCTGCTGCGGGTGATGGCGCCGGTGCTGGTGGTGAACTTCACCTTCCTGATCGGCGACATGATCTTCGTGCTGTCCGCCCTCTCCTTCCTCGGCCTCGGCGTGCAGCCGCCGCAGACCAGCTGGGGCGGCCTGCTGCAGGAAGGGCTCGACATGGTGGCACTCGATCCGTGGTGGCTGATCGTGCCGCCGGGGCTGATGATCTTCGGCGCCATGCTGGCGACCTCGCTGATCGGCCAGGGGCTGCTCGCGCGCAGCAACGCGCGATGAGCGACCCGGTCAGCAGCGACCCGGTCAGGAGCGACCCGATCAGGAGCGACAGGGGGGCGCCGGTGCTGGCGCTGCGGCAGCTCGGGGTCAGGCTGCCGTCGCGCGACGGCCGCGGCCTGGTGCCGGTGCTGGAGGATCTCGAGCTGGTGGTGCGCGAGGGCGAGATGACCGCCCTGGTCGGCGAGTCCGGGTCCGGCAAGACCATCGCGGCCCTGGCCGCGATGCGCCTGCTGCCGCCGGGCAGCCGCACCAGCGGCCGCGTGCTGTTCGGCACCGGCGCGCAGGCCGACGACCTGCTCGCCCTCGACGAGCCGCGGATGCGGGCACGGCGCGGCAGCATCGGCATGGTGTTCCAGAACCCGCTCTCGGCGCTGAACCCGTCGATGACCATCGGCCGCCAGGTCGCCGAGGGCCACCGGCTGCACCACGGCGCCAGCGCCGCGGCCGCGCGCCGGCGCGCCATCGAGCTGCTCGGCGAGGTCGGCCTGCCGGATCCGGCGCGGCGGCTCGACGAGTATCCGCACCAGTTCTCCGGCGGCCAGCGCCAGCGGGTGATGATCGCGGCCGCACTCGCCTGCGAGCCCAGGCTGCTGATCGCCGACGAGCCGACCACCGGCCTCGATCCGCTGGTGGCGCGGCAGATCCTGCAGCTGCTGGCGCGGCTGCAGCGCGAGCACCGCATGGGCCTGCTGTTCATCACCCACGACCTGTCGATCGTCGAGGCGTACGCGCGCTCGCTGACCGTGCTGTACGCCGGGCGCAGCGTCGAGTGGGGCGAGGCCTCGCGCTTCTTCGCGGCCCCCCGCCATCCGTACAGCCAGGCGCTGCTCGCCGCGGTGCCGCGTCTCGGCCAGGCGGAGCTGCACGGCATTCCCGGCACCCTGCCCGAGCCCGGCGCGCGTCCGCACGGCTGCCGCTTCGCGCCGCGCTGCCCGCAGCGCCGGCACGACTGCACGCTCGCCTATCCGGCACCCGTCGGCGACGCCGAGGAGGCGGCGGCCTGCCTGCATCCGCAGCCGGCGCCGAGGCTGACGCCGACCAGAGCATCGCCCGACGGCGCGGCGGACGCGGGCGATCCGGCGGCGGCACTGCTGCAGCTGCAGGAGGTGACGATCCGCTACGGCGGCCGGGCCGCGCTGTTCGGGCCCGCGCGCGCCGCCGCCCGGCCGGCGCTCGACGGGGTCAGCCTGCACCTGCGACGCGGCGAGTGCCTGGGCATCGTCGGCGAGAGCGGCTCGGGCAAGTCCACCCTCGGCCGCGCGATCCTGCACATGCTCCGCTACGAGGGCCGCATCCTGCTCGATGGCCAAGCGCTGGCGACGCTGTCGGCGGGCGACCGCCGGCGCGAGCGGCGGCGGGTTCAGGTGGTGTTCCAGGATCCGCGCGAGTCGCTCAACCCGCGGCTGCGCATCGGCGCCATCATCGCCGAGGCGCTGCAGCTCGGCGGCCTGCACGAGCGGGCCGCGCTGCGCGAGCAGACGGCGTCGCTGCTGCGGCGGGTCGGGCTCGACCCGTCGCTGGCCGAGCGCCTGCCGCACGCGGTCTCCGGCGGCCAGGCGCAGCGCATCGCGGTCGCCCGCGCGCTGGCGGCGCGGCCGGACATCATCGTGCTCGACGAGCCCACCTCGGCGCTCGACGTCTCGACTCAGGCGATGCTGCTCAACCTGCTGCGCGACCTCAGCCGCGACGAGCGCCTCGCCTACGTGATGATCAGCCACGACATCGCCGCGATCTCCTGGCTCGCCGACCGCATCGCGGTGCTGCGCGACGGCCGCATCGTCGAGACCGCGCCGACCGCGCGGCTCGCCGCCAGCCCGCAGGACCCGTACAGCGCCGCCCTGATCGAGACCGCGCCGCGGCTGCAGGACCTGCCGCTCGCGGATGCCTAGCCCGATGCTGAACGAGGCCAGGCAAGGGCTTTGCCCTTGACCCACTGGGGCCGGCGGCCCCAGACCCCGATTCATTGAACAATGGATTTCAAAGGCTTCGCCTTTGATGGGGTCAAGGGGCAACGCCCCTTGCCTTGCCTTCACCTCGTTGTTCCTGGCGGGCGGCTCGATGCCAGGAGCCTCGGTGAAGCGGTGCCGCCGCGGCCGGGAGTGGGGCGCGCGGCTCAGCGCTTGGTGCCGGTGGCGATGTCCAGCCAGACTGCGAGCAGCAGGATCACCCCCTTGACGATCATCTGCCAGAACGTGTCGACGCTGAGCATCGACATGCCGTTGTCGAGGCTCGCCATGATCAGCGCGCCGATCAGGGCGCCGAACACGGTGCCGGAGCCGCCGCGCAGCGAGGTGCCGCCGATCACGCACGACGCGATGGCGTCGAGCTCCTGCAGGCTGCCGGCCGAGGGCGAGCCGGCGGCGAGGCGGGCGGTGGTGGTGATGCCGGCGAACGCCGCCATCAGCCCCATCAGCGCGAACACCAGCAGCTTGACCCGCTGCACGTTGATGCCCGACAGCCGGGTCGCCTCCAGGTTGCCGCCGATCGCGTAGATGCGACGGCCGAACACGGTGCGGCGCGCCATCAGGGTGAAGGCGCCGAGCAGCACCAGCAGCACCAGCACCGGCGTCGGCACGCCGCGGTAGGAATCCACCGCCCAGACGACGCC
>CAXTNB010000197.1:0-1856 GCA_964245385.1 uncultured Acetobacteraceae bacterium
CGATGCGGTCGCACAGGCTCGCGGGCGCCACCTCGAGCAGGCGCGCGGCGTCGCGCGGCCGCGCCGGCCGTTGCGCGACGAGCGTCTGGGGAAGCGCGAAGTCGAAATCCGCCGCCGAGAGCCCGGCGCGGGGGAGGGAGGGCTGCATGGCGCCCCATGTGCCGCCGGCAGCCCTCGAAGTCGAGACGGGCATGCGGCCGGACGGGTTGCACGATCGTCGTTCGTTGCGATACCCGATGACGCTGCGGGCGGGGGAACAGAGGAACGCGATGCGAAGCTGGCTGACCGCGTTGCTGTGCCTGACCGTGCTGAGCGGCTGCGCGGTGCAGGATTCGCGCTTGGCGCAGCGCGCCAGGACCAGGCTGCTCGGCATGAAGGAGGTCGACCTGGTGGCCTGCCTCGGCAGCCCGGACCAGCATAGCGGCTTCCCCGGCACCGACGTGCTGACCTGGTACGCCGTGTCGAACTCCTCGTTGAGCTTCTCGCCGCCGATCATCGGCGGCTTCTCGGCCGACAACGGCGGCTACTGCCACGTCACGGCGCGCATCGATGGCGGCGTGGTCACCCACGTCATCTACTCGGGCGAGAAGAACGCGACCCTGGCGCCGGACGCGTACTGCGCGCCGATCCTGCGCAGCTGCCTCGCCGAGCTGCCGCCCCGCCCGGCACCGGCCTCGCCGGCGGTCCGCTAGGCGTGATCCTCGCCTCCGGCGGTCCGCGGCAGCCGCAGCTTGTGTGCCGCCGGATCGGTCGCGGCGTCGAGCAACGCCCGACGGTCCTGGTCGCGGACCAGCCAGTACACCACGCCGAGGGCCAGGATCGCGGAGGCGAGGGCGAACATCTCGGCGGGCGCGGTCGCCTTCAGGTCCAGGATGATGAACTTGCGTGTCACCGCCAGCAGCGCGATCAGCACGATGGACCGGACCCGGACCACGCTCTCCTGGCGCGCCAGCCCGACCAGCAGGGAGTGCTTGAACTCCAGCGCGATGATCACCGTGAAGATCATGCCGAACAGGCCCTGGAACACCTGCTGGTCGGCGGGATCGAGCTGGTCGGCGAGCAGCAGCACCAGTATCGACACGGCGAGGTGCCAGCTCGCCGACGCCACCACGACGACGATGATCAGCGTCAGTACCAGCACCACGAGGTGCTCGAAGCGCTCGTAGAGCTCCAGGCGGGAGAACAGCTTCCAAATGCCGTGCATCGTGTGAACCGGTCGCCTGAACCGGTCAGTAGCGGCAATGCCCGCCGCTGACCAGGGGGCGTCGGACCGGCCGCCGCGAGGGCCCGATCAGGCGGCCTTGCTGTCCGCGTCGCCGGTAAGGCGAAGCAGCGCGTCGCGGCCGAGACGGCTGCAGAAATCCCCGAAGCCCTCGCGGCCCTGGCGATGCAGCGAGAACGCCGCCAGCATCGGCGCGAACTTGCCGCCGAGATCGCCGTACGCGACGCGGTCGAGCAGGCGGAACGACAGCCGGGTGCCGTTGAAGTCGCCGCCGACGTAGATCGCGTAGAAGCCGGGAACCCGGCCGACCAGGCCGATATCGCCGGCGTACGAGCGGGTGCAGCCGTTCGGGCAGCCGGTGACGCGCAGGCTGATCCGCTCCTGCGACAGGCCGTAGCGGGCGAGCAGCTCCTCGAGCATCGCGACCATCGGCGCCTGCACCCGCTCGGCCTCGGTCAGCGCCAGGCCGCAGGTGGGCAGTGCCGGGCAGGCCAGCGCGAAGCGCGCGAGCGGCGTCAGGCTCTCGGCCAACGCGACGCCGTGCTCGCGCAGGACCTCGTCGATCGCGTCGCGGTCGGCGGGGCTGACGTTGGAGAGCAGCACGTTCTGCTGCGGCGTGAACACCGGATCGCTG
>CAXTNB010000197.1:1866-5615 GCA_964245385.1 uncultured Acetobacteraceae bacterium
GAACCGGGTCACGATCGTGCGCAGCGCGCTGCGCAGCCGCACCCCGTCCGCGTCCTGGATGCGTCCGGAGAGCACCGGCAGTCCGAGCCAGAGCCGCCCGTCGCCCTGCTCGTGCCAGCCCAGCAGGTCGGGCACGTCGAGTGCCGGCAGCGGACGCGGCGGCGTCAGCGGGCGGCCGAAATAGCCGGCCAGCGTCTCGCGGATCCAGTCGATGCCGCGATCCTGCACCACGTATTTCAGCCGTGCCCGCCGGCGGTCGGTGCGGTCGCCATGGTCGCGCTGCAGCCGGATCACCGCCTCGCAGATCGCCAGCAGATCCTCCGGCGGCACGAAGCAGACCGGGGTCGCCAGTCGCGGGAAGGTGCGCGGGTTGTTGTGCGTCATGCCCAGCCCGCCGCCGACGGCGATGCTGTAGCCCTCCAGCCGGTCGCCGTCGAAATGCGCGATCACGCCGAGATCGTTCGACAGCACGTCGACGCTGTTGTCGTCCGGCAGGGCGATGCCGATCTTGAACTTGCGCGGCAGGTAGGTGGCGCCGAACAGCGGCTCCTCCTCGTCGGCACCGGCGACCGGCACCTCGTCGAGGAAGATCTGGTAGGCATCGTCGCTGACCTGGATGCCGCCCTCGTCGAGCTCCTCCGCCAGGCGGCCGCGCAAGCCGCGGCTGCCTACCTTGAGGGTCTCGACGCCGGATAGCTTCTTCTGCTCGGACACGTCGATATCCCTACTGCACCGGCAGCTTGACCATGCGGAGATAGGGCTTCAGCGTCTTCCAGCCCTGGGGGAACATGCCCTTCGCGGTCTCGTCGTTCACCGAGGGCGCGATGATGACGTCCTCGCCCGGCTTCCAGTTCGCCGGCGTCGTCACCTTCTGCGCGTCGGTCAGCTGCAGGCTGTCGATCACGCGCAGCACCTCGTCGAAGTTGCGCCCGGCCGACGGCGGGTAGCTCAGGCTGAGGCGCACCTTCTTGCTGGGATCGATGATGAACACCGTGCGCACGGTGACGCTCGGGTCGGCCTCGGGATGCACCATGCCGTAGAGCGACGCGACGCTGCGGTCCGGATCGGCGATCATCGGGAAATTCACCGTCGAGCCCTGGGTCTCGGCGATGTCGGCCTCCCAGCCCCGGTGACGGTCGAGCGGATCGACCGACAGCCCGATCACCTTGACGTTACGCTTCTGCCACTCCGGTGCCAGCTTCGCCACCGCGCCGAGCTCGGTGGTGCAGACCGGCGTGTAGTCCTTGGGGTGGCTGAACAGCACGCCCCAGGAGCTGCCGAGCCACTCGTGGAAGCGGATCCGGCCCTGCGTGGTGTCCTGCTCGAAATCGGGCGCGATCTGGCCCAGCTGGATCGTCATGGGATACTCCTCTCCGAAGGAGCGCCAGATAAAACGCGAAGCCCGATCGCGGGTCAATTGGACCACGCCGATCGAGAGTGCTTTGCGTCCAACGGCGCGCCCGTGCCCGTCCCGGGCGGATCGCCGCTCTATATGGAGAAGCTGATCGGTTCTGCCAGGGGGCGACGCAGGCCCGCGGTCTCGGCGCGGCGTATCAGGTCGTCGAGGCTGATGCCGCGCAGCCGGGCGCGCAGCGTGTCGTCGAGGTCGCGCCAGGCCGGCTCGACGACGCGCGCGAACAGGTCGCCGACCGGGCCGTCCTCGGAGGCGGCATCCTCGGAGACCGCCGTCTCGACGATGTCGGACAGCTTGATGTCGCGTCGCGGGCGACCGAGGCGGTAGCCGCCGCGCGGGCCGCGCACGCTCTCCAGCAGCGCCGATCGCGACAGGGTCTGCAGCAGCGGCTCGATGCCGCGCCGCGCCAGGCCGGCGCGCTCGGCGATATCGGCGGCACTCACCGTGCCGGCGCGGCCGGCGTGGAACGCGACGTCGAGCATGATCAGCACCGCGATCATGGCCCGATCGCGCCGAAGCAGCATCATTCCCGTCCTCGCGACCTGAGCGGCTTCCGGTCGAAGCATACGCCTCCTATATCAGAGCCGACCGACGTGATCCACGCTGCAGTTCGGTATTATTGGGGGTGCGCATGAAGAACAGCCATGGCCGGGCCCACGCGCCAGACGACCACGCGGCGGGCGTCACCACGCGTGCCGCCCACGACGCCCGACCGGCGGCGTTCGCGGCGCCGCGCGGGCGCATCTACGGCAGCATCATCGAGACCATCGGGGGCACCCCGATGGTCGCGCTGCCGCGACTCGGCCGCGAGGACGGGCTGCTCGCCGACGTCGCGCTGAAGCTGGAGTTCTTCAATCCGCTGGGCTCGGTGAAGGACCGCATCGGCGCCGCCATGGTGCTGCGCGCCGAGCGCGAGGGACGCATCGCGCCGGCCCGCACCGTGCTGGTCGAGCCGACCTCGGGCAACACCGGCATCGCTCTCGCCTTCGTCGCCGCCTCGCGCGGCTACCGGCTGATCGTGACCATGCCGGAGGGCGCCTCGATCGAGCGGCGCAAGATGCTGCGGCTGATGGACGTGCAGCTCGAGCTCACCCCGGCGCGGCTCGGCATGGCCGGCGCGATCGCGCGCGCCGACGAGATCCTGGCCGCGACGCCGGATGCCTGGATGCCGCGCCAGTTCGACAACCCGGCGAACCCGGACATACACGCCGAGACCACCGCCGAGGAGATCTGGACGGATACCGACGGGCGCGTCGACATCGTCGTCGCCGGCATCGGCACCGGCGGCACCGCGACCGGCGTCGCGCGCACGCTGAAGCCGCGTCGGCCGGGAATGCTGGTCTACGGCGTCGAGCCCGCCGAGAGCGCGGTGCTGAACGGCGACGAGCCGGGGCCGCACGGCATCCAGGGAATCGGGCCGGGCTTCTGTCCCGGCGTGCTGGAGCTCGACGCGCTGGACGGCGTGCTCACGGTCTCCGAGCGCGAGGCGATCGCGGCGGCGCGCCGCTGCGCGCGCATGGAAGGCGTGCCGATCGGCATCTCCTCGGGGGCGGCGCTGCACGCGGCGCTGGGGCTGGCGCGCGAGCCGGCGCATGCCGGCAAGCAGATCGTGGTGATCGTGCCTTCGTTTGCCGAGCGTTACCTGTCGACTTCGCTGTTCGCGGGGCTGGGGTAGCAAGACGAAGCGAGTGCCAGGGCGCTGCCCCGGACCGGCGATCCCCGCTACTGCATCACGATCTCGACGCGACGGTTCTGCGCCTCGCGCGTGTTCGGCGCGGTCGCCACCAGCGGATGGCTCTCGCCGTAGCCGTGTATCTCGATCGCGCTGGTCGGCACGCCGTCGCGCACCAGCTCGCTCTGCACCGTCTGGGCGCGCCGGATCGACAGCGCCTGATTGTAGGCCTCGCCGCGCGCGCCGGGATGCGCCGCCGAGCTGTCGGTGTAGCCGTTGACCTCGACGCGCGTGGTCTGCACGCGCGTCGAGGCCTGCGCCGCCTCGGCGATGATCAGCCGGGCGCGGTCGGACAGGTCCGAGCGGTCCCAGTCGAAGAACACGAGGTAGGTGCGCGAGGGCGCCGGCGCCGGCGCTTCCTCGACGACGGGGGCAGGCGGCGGCGGCGGCGGTGCCGGGTTGAACTCGTAGCGCAGGCCGAGCAGGACGGAGTGGTTGTAGTCGCTGGTGATGTCCTGGTTGCTGCGGGAGAACTCGTACGGACGCGGACCGAAGGCGCCCGCGGTGCCTAGCCCGCTGCCGGAGAAACGTTCCGGCTCCAGCACGGAGAAGAACCGGTACTCCGCGGTCATCGACAATCCCACCACCCAGGGGACCGGCAGA
>CAXTNB010000198.1:0-3047 GCA_964245385.1 uncultured Acetobacteraceae bacterium
TGCCTGCTGACGAAGCGGCCCATAGAAGCGAGTGCGCCATTTCCGCAGCTCCCGGATTATGAGCCTGTTCTGCTGACAGCAGTCGCGCTGCCGACCGGGGTGCTGCTGACGCGCGTCGACATGCGCGCGCTAGAAGGCCTCTCGCTCCAGCTGGTCCAATTCATGGCTCCGCATCGTTGGTGCCAGCAAAAGCAGAACTGCGGCTCCCATCAGCACGCGACAACCGGACGGTTACGCTGCTCGCGCAGGGCGGCGGGGATGTTGCCGAGCCGGTCGTCCAGCACCGCCACCGGTCGTTCTAGATCGACAACGAGAGCGCCTCGACCGGCCGCCTCGCGGTGCCGGGATTGGGGAGCCGATTTACCAAATCTTGGGACTGTCCTGCCAGATTGGGCAGCGGGATGGTGCATCGGCGATCCCGTACTGTGGACGAAACGGCAGGGTCGGCATGCATCGCAAACTCGGCGGCTTGGTCGCCACGGTCGTCGCCCTGCTCGGGCTGCTCGGTCCGACCGCACGCGGAGCCGACCTGCTCGTGGCAGGCTCCGCGGCGCCGTCCCGGACCTCCGGCGCGTTCCGCACCATCGGCGCCTGCGTCGCGGCCGCCCGCGCAGGGGACCGTTGCGTGGTCGCCGCCGGCCGCTACCGCGAGACCGTCACGGGACGGAGCGGCATCTCGATCGAGGAGGCACCCGGCGGCCCGGCCATCATCGACGGCACCGATCCGCTGGAAGGCTGGGTTCCGCTCGGCGACGGGCTGTGGAGCATCGCCTACACGCAGCCCTCCTCGATCCCGACGATACAGATCGTCATCGACGGCGTGCCGGGCCATCAGGCGCGCTGGCCGAACGCATCGGCCGATCCCCTGCGTCCGAACTGGGCCGTGATGCGGCCTGGCACCACCGCCGGCCTCATCGTCGATCCCGCGCTGCCTCCGGGCGACTGGCATGGGGCGACCGTGCACATCTTCAGCGGCAGCAACCCCTACTCGCACAAGACGGCGACCGTGATCGCCTCCGAGCCGGGCCGTCTCGCGATCGACGACCCCGACGAGAGCGACTGCCCGATCTACTGCGCGGCCGCCGGCGGCTACTACTACCTGTTCGGCGTGAAGGCGGCGGCCGACGTCCCCGGCGAGTGGTATCTCGAAGGCGGCAGGCTCTATCTGCTGCTCCCCAGGGGCTACGACCCCAACGGCGGCCACGTCACCGCGAAGTCCCGCCTGCTGGGCATCGACATGACCCAGGCATCCGACATGACGGTGCGGCGTGCACCTGTTCGCCGCCTCCATCGCGACCGGCGGCAGCAGCCGGAGCGACGTGATCGACGGGATCACCGCCGACTACGTCTCGGAGCTCGACATCCTCGACACGGCGCGCAGCCCGGAACCGATCGGGGCCTACGTGACGAACAGCGGCCTCGTCCTGCAGGGCAGCGGCAACGTCCTGCGAAACAGCACGATCAGCCACAGCGCCGGCAACGGCGTGACCATCGACGGCAGCGACATCACGGTCGAGAACAATCTGTTCCGGGACATCGGCTATCTCGGCAGCTACGTGGCACCGGTGGAGATCATCAGCGGCGGCGGCGCTCAGGTGCTGCACAACACGATCGCCGGGGCCGCCGGCTACGGCATCACCGGCGGCCTCGGACCCGCCACCCTGGCGGGGGCGCGTGTCGCCTACAACAACGTGCACGATACCATGCTGCAGCACGTCGACGGCGGCCCGATCTACTTCTGCTGTGCCGGCATCGACACGGCCGGCATGTCGATCGACCACAACTGGGTGCACGGCTACGCGGCGCCGATGGCGCCGTTCTACGGCGACGGCATCTACCTCGACAACGGCCTGGGCACGGGGGTGGTAATCGCGGAGAACCTCGTGGCACGGCCTCCCGACGCGGAGGCTGGCATCGCCCTGAACGGGCAGGCCGGCAGCAGCACCGGGCAGGGCAACATCGTGCGCTTCAACACGATCACCGGCTCGACGCCCGGGGACATCTGGTTCGACGACCAGATCGCCCTGACCCTGACCGGCAACCGGATCGGCAACGGCTTCGACGACCTCGGCGGCAACAGCTACGCGCAGGGCAGTCCGGCGAACAATCGCGCCACCGCCGCGGGTGCCAGCGACCTGTCGCCGGACCCGAACCGCGCGGGTGTCGGCTGCGACTTCGCGGGATGCTCGAGTCCGCTTCCCTGACGGCCAGGTGCGCGCGCCGAGACCGGGCGCCGTCGCGCCGGCGCGTGCGCTGTCAGGATTGCCCGATCATCGGGCGCATGTCCGGGCAGGCCGCTTGCCTCTGAACATCGACCACGCATCCTTCAGCCCATCGCAGCTCGCGGCCAGCGTGCACATCGTGAGCGCGATCAGGGCCGGTTCTATCGCCAGCCGGAAACGCATGTTCTCCCCGCCCTCCGCGAGGCTGAACAGCACCAGCCCGTAGAGGCTCGCCATCGCCAGGAACGACGTGCCGCTCGGGAGGTAGCGTCGCAGGCCGCGGCGGTGACGCCAGTGATCTAGCAGGACGAGCGACGGGAACAGGCTGTGCAGCACCGCGATGCTCAACGCGTCGAACGGCGCGAGGCTGACGGTGCCGAACCAGCTCGACCCGGTTGCGCGCCCCTCCCCCACGCCCTGGTCGCGACGCGCTCCCTCTCGCCGAAGCCCCGGCTGGCCAAGCCGGGGAAAGGGCGATCCACCGGTTCCACGTAGAGCAGGTTCCAGGCGAACAGCGCCGCGTGGTCCGCGATACGCTGCCAAAGCAAGCGGTATCCCGCGCCGAACCGCGTCAACAGGAGCACCGGATGGGCGAGGGTGAAGTGACTGACGGCCGTGTGCCACGCATCCGACTCGGCCGCCACGGATGGCAGGTTCCATGGCGCCCTGATCCCTCCGAACCGGGCGGTCATCGCATCGTCCCGCTCGCGAAGCTGCGGCGGCAAGACCTGTTTCGTGCTCACCTCGAACGGGAACGCATAGTTTCGCCCGATCGCCTGGAACCAGGGCGGATAGCGCCCGGGCGGGCTGTCGGCGATGTCATGC
>CAXTNB010000198.1:3057-5610 GCA_964245385.1 uncultured Acetobacteraceae bacterium
GAACACTCCCTTCGCCGCGTTCATTCCGCTCCAGCTCGACGAAGCCATCGTGAGCCGGTCGAGCGCGATCCAGTTCTTCGTGGCCCAGCCTCCCTGCAGCAGCAGCAGCGGCACGAGGTACGCCGCCAGCATCTGCCTGCGCCAGGTCAGGGCTCCGGCGGCGCCGAACGCCAGGGGAAGAAAATTCAGGGAAGATCGGGTCAGAGCGGAGACCGCCGCGAGTATGCCGAGCAGGCGGGCGCGACCGCACGCCAGATCGTCTCGAGCTTCCAGAACACGATGACCCTGCCAGCAGCAGGCGAGCACGCCCAACATGCCCAGGTTCTCGTAGAACATCTGACCGAAGAAGGCATATTCGGAAACCACGAGATCGGTGGACAACAGGAACCACGAGGAGGCCGATACCGCCGCCAGGCGACTCTTGGTCAGCTCGCGGATCAGCCGACAAAGCAGCCACGCCGTTACCTCCGATATCACTCCCTGAAGCCCGCACAGCAACTCGGCCGTCCTGAACGGCCAGCCGCCGGCCGCGAGCACGAGCCGGAACACGAGGTGCGCCACGGGCGGCGTCTGCTGCAGAAGCCACAGACCGGTCCAGAAGTGCTTCTGGTAGATCTCGACCGGCAGGAGCTGCATGACCTGGAAGCCGGGCCCTTGCGCGACCAGGGCCGCGAGCGCGGAGCGCATGCGCCACAACAGGATGCCACGATGAACCAGACCGACGACGAGCACGATCCATTCCGGCTTCTGTCTCAGCACGGAGAAGAGCGCGCGACTCATGCGTATCCGGACGCGGTCGCAGCCGAGCGTGAAGGCGAGGAGGATGTCGGCCCGAGCGTATCTGTCAGCACAGGCGCCGGCAGGGGAACCGATATGGTTTCGATGGCTGACCTGGCGCCTTCCCGGATCGACGGCTCACGACATCGACAGGTACAGCCTCGTCATCGTCACGTCGAGGTCATCTCGCCAAGGATAGCCGACCAGCTGATGCGCCGCGTCTGCCGCCAGAAGAACCGGTCGGCAGGCACCCGAGCCGGCGACCCCGTCGCGCCGCGCGGCAGGCTCGACCCGCCGCACGACGTGCCGACACGAGGTCAGAGCAGCGTCAGGTCCTCGGAGAGGCAGCTGAAGGCGAGGATCTTGTGATGCGGCCCATCCCATACCGGCGCCTCGAACTGCATCAGCACGATGTCCGGGAACCTCCTGTCGGACTGCCCCGGCTGTATCGTCTGCGCCAGAGATCCCTCGACACGGTTGTTCATGCGCCTGCCGATCACGCTCGCGGGTCCACCCCAGCCATCGGTGAACTTCACCCGGGCGCCCAGCTTGCAATCCTCGATCCTGGCCATCTGGTTCCTCCTGAAACCGCATCCCGACCGTGTTTCCGATCTTGGAATGAACGCCTACGCACCCACGTCTCGCCCGTCCAGGTTTTGAGACTAGACGGTTTCTCGAGTCAGCACACCTTGTCCAAACGGCTCGAAGCATCGGCCATCAGGTTGATCCCCCGGGGCCGCCTGCACCGCGCTCCGGGATCGATCGACGGCAACCATCTCGATGATGAGCATGCTCGCATCGACACGTTGAAAACCCGTTAAGGCCGGCGGCCACCGACAACGAGACGAGGCAAGGGGCTTTGCCCCTTGACCCCATCGAAGGCCGAGCCTTCGAAATCCGTTACGTTTACGAACTGGGGTCTGGGGCCTTCGTTCCCGGAGCCGGCGCGAGGCCGCCCATGCGCACGATGAAGCCGGCGGCGATCTCCTCCACGCCCTGGCCGGCGCGGACGTTGGCGAAGACGAAGGGCCGCTGCGCACGCATGCGCCGCGCGTCGCGGTCCATCACCTCGAGGCTGGCGCCGACATGCGGTGCGAGGTCGATCTTGTTGATCACCAGCAGGTCGCTGCGCGTGATGCCGGGGCCGCCCTTGCGCGGGATCTTGTCGCCCGCCGACACGTCGATGACGTAGAGGGTCAGGTCGGCGAGCTCGGGACTGAAGGTCGCCGCGAGGTTGTCGCCGCCGCTCTCGATCAGCACCAGCTCGAGGCCGGGGAAGCGGCGGCAGAGCTGGGCGACCCCGGCCAGGTTGATGCTCGCATCCTCGCGGATCGCGGTGTGCGGGCAGCCGCCGGTCTCGATGCCGAGGATGCGTCCGGGATCGAGCGATCCGGCGCGGGTGAGGAATTCGGCGTCCTCCTTGGTGTAGATGTCGTTGGTCAGGGCGGCGATCTCGTAGCGGTCGCGAAAGCGGCGGCACAGCGCGTCCATCAGCGCGGTCTTGCCGCTCCCCACCGGGCCGCCGATGCCGACGCGCAGCGGGCCGCGACGTCCGGACCCCGAGGGCGGCGCGGCCTGGCTCACGTCCGGAACAGCCGCGTGGGTTGCGTCTCGTGCCGGAACGACGCCAGCTCCGCGCCGAAGGCGAAGCCGCCGACCTCGTCGAGCCCCGCCGAGCGGGTGAGGCTCCCGACCTGCTCGATCACCGCCTCCCGTGGCGCCAGCGCCCGCAGCCCGTAGGTCTGGACGCGCGGCACCAGCCGCACAGCCGCCGAG
>CAXTNB010000199.1:0-5606 GCA_964245385.1 uncultured Acetobacteraceae bacterium
GTTCGGCCTCGCGGCGTTCGCTCAGCGCCGCCTCGGTCACGCATTGGGGGTCGACGTCGCCGTCGGCGGTCGGATGGCGGGCGGCCGGCAGGCCGTCGACGGTGCCGCCGCTGTCGACGCCCCGGATGCGCGTGCACCAGCCATAGAGCTGAAAGGCGCGCGCGACGTTGGCGGCCATCGCGTAGGCGGCGTTGGCCCAGAGGTAGGCCGACGCGTTCGGCCCGTCGCACGCCTCCTCGAAGGCGAAGGCATCGACCGGGTCGGTGCGCGCGCCGTAGGGCAGGCGGGCCAGGAAGTGAGGCAGGCAGAGTGCCAGGTAGCGCGAATCCTCCGCTTCTCGCAGCGACCGCCAGGCGGCGTATTCCGGCGTCTGGAAGATGCGGGTGAGGTCGCGCGGGTTGGCCAGTTCCGCCCAGCTTTCCATCTGCATGACCGACGGCGAGGCAGCCGCGACGAACGGGCTGTGGGCGGCGGCCGCGATCCGCGCCATGTCTGCCAGAACGGCCACGTCTTCCGGCCGGTGGTCGAAGGCGTAGTCGCCGACCAGCACGCCGAACGGTTCGCCGCCAAGCTGGCCGTACTCTTCCTCGTAGATCTTCTTGAACACCGGGCTCTGGTCCCAGGCGGTGCCGCGATACTTGCGCAACGAACGGCCGAGATCGCGCTTGGAGACGTCCATGACGCGAACTTTCAGCATCGCGTCAGTCTCCACCGTGCGTGCCAGGTAGTGCAGGCCGCGCCAGGCCGCTTCCAGCGCCTGGAACTCAGGATGGTGCAGGATCGCGTTGATCTGTTCAGCCAGCTTGCGGTCGATGTCGGCGCACACCGCTTCCACGTGGCGCTGCACTGACCCCGACCCGCCGAGAGGTGCCGCACCCAGACGCCGCATCAGCGCGTCCACCGCGCAGAAGAGCGGCGAGGCGGGCGGTTCGGGTTCGGGCGGCGCCGCGTCGCGCCGCGTCACCAGCGTGCGGTCGGCCAGCAGCGTGTCGTCAGGGTCCTGCACGGCGCGGCTCAGTTGATCGCGATAGTTGGGCCGACGATGGTCATCGGCGCGCCGCTCTGCAGAGACATCGGCCCGCCCGACTGGACGGCGGCCTTGCCGCCGGCCTGGACCGTCACCTCCGCGTCGGTCGTCACCGCCAGCTTGGCCGCGTTGATCGTGACACCGCTGGTGTCCACGGTGATGCTGTTGGAGCCGACCGTCAGGGTGATCTTCTGCCCCGCGGTGATGGCACTCGACCCCGCCGTGACCGTGATCGAGTGGTCGCCCTGCGAGACGGTCAGCGCGTCGTTGCCGACCGAGACGGTGGTGGTGTTCTTGCCCTGACTGACCAGCAGCACGTTGTCGCCCTGGCTGACGGTGAGCGAACGCTTGCCCTGGCTGACCGAGGTGCTGCTGTCCTGGGTGATCGTCACCGTCTCGTTGTTGAGCACCGTCTTGGTGTAGTCCTTCTGCGCGTGCAGGAAGACCTCCTCGGAGCCCTTCTTGTCCTCGAACCGCAACTCGTTGGATCCGCCGCCGCCGGCGCTCGAGTTGCTCATGATGGTGGAGCGCGTCTTGTTGTCGGGCAGCGCGTAGGGCACCGTCTGCGTCGCGTTGTAGACGCGGCCGGTGACGATCGGGCGGTCCGGGTTGCCCTCCAGGAAGTCCACGATCACCTCCTGGCCGACGCGCGGGATGAACATCGCCCCCCACGCGCTGCCGGCCCAGACCTGCGCGACCCTGACCCAGCAGGAACAGGTCTCGTCCTTGGCGGCGCTGCGGTCCCAGTAGAACTTCACCTTGATCCGCCCGTACTGGTCGGTGGTGATCTCGTCGCCGGCGGCGCCGACCACCAGCGCGCTCTGCGGCCCCTGGACCACCGGGCGACGCGTGGAGGGCGGCAGCCGGTAGGGCACGCTGCCCGGGATCGCCTGGAACACGCAGCGGAAGGTGTCCACCAGGCCGTCGCCGTCGGACCCGGCCGAGCCTTCGGCCATGCTGAACGAGGTGACGGCGCCGACCACCAGGTATTCCTGGTTCACCGAAGACACGCTGAACCCGGAGAGCGTGAACTTGCAGCCGGCGTAGAGCCCGCGCGCGTTGCTGGTTCCGCGCTGTACCTGTCGCCGCGCGACCAGGTCCTGCATGCGCACCGCGGCCAGCGCCTGGCCGTTCGCCGCCGTGTCGTAGAGGGCGGGATAGTCGTACACTTCCAGCGACCCGTAGGTGTACGTCCCGGCCTGGATGGATTTTGCGGTGAGGTCCGCGTTCGGCGTGGTGAAGTTGTAGTCCCGGTAAGACCAGGTCCCGGACTGCAGGCTCACGTCGGACGACCAGTCCCAGACGTTGTCTTCGACGCTGCGATACTCCGTCTGCGCCAGGACGTAGGGCAACGCTTTGGGCAGCGCCGTGTGGGAGTTGGGGTCGTCGGCCAGAACCAGCGTGTGCTGCCCGTCGGCGTGGGTGAAGTAGTAGTAGATGCCGTACTGCTCCATCAGCCTGGTGACGAAGTCCAGCGAGGTTTCGCGGTACTGCACGCAGTATTCCAGGACGATGCTGCCGGACTGGTTCTGCCGGCTGTCCTTGAAGGCGCTGAACCCGGCGGCGCGGAAGACCGCCAGGATGGTGTCCCAGACGGACTGGTTCTGGAAGATCTTGCAATCCTGCACGTGCGAGAGCAGCCAGATCCACGGACGCAGCTCGACCAGGTAGCGATAGGCGCCGCCGCTCAGGCCGCCATACGTCACCCGGGCGATGATCCCGTTGTAGCAACGGCTGCTGCCGCCCGGCTGCTTTGCGGTCACCGTCAGGGAACTGCCGAGCAGCGACATCGCGTCCGCCTTGACGGCGGGGCTCGACAAATTGAGGTCGAAACGGAACGGCCGGCCCAGCTCCTCGGTCGCCACCATGCTGTCGAGCTCGAGGACGAAGCCGGGATCCGGCGAGACGGCGACCGATATGTACGGGTCGGCGTCGCTGCTGGCGCTGCTGTCGGACGGCGCCATCAGAGCTTGGCCGGGCAGCGGAACGAACGCAGCGCGCTCATGGTGAACGGGTTGCGCACGCTGCTGGCGGTCAGCTGGTAGCCCACCGAGCCGCTTCGACTGCCGAACGACAGGCCGAAACGGTCAGGCTGGCCGGACGGCACTACGTGGCCGGCGTCGAGCAGCCGCAGCAGCGCCCAGGGGCCGTCGCGCTCCGTGACGGTGGCCAGACCGCCGCCCGCCGGCGTCAGCGTCACCCGCACCAGCGTGCGGCCGGCCGGCCCCGGCCATTGGAACTGCGTCGACTCGGTCGGGCCGTGATCGTAGGTCATCGACGTGCCGGCGATGTCGATCGTGGCCTTGCTCAGCCTGGCGTCCAGCGAGACCGGCAGGAGCGAGAACCGCACCTGCATAACCGAACCGCTGCCGAACAGCCCGTCGCGTATCAGCGCGGCGCGCTCGAACTCGCCGAGCGTGCCGGGGGAGAGGCCGAGCTTGGTGTGGTCGGCCGACTGCCACCGCCACGGCGTGCGGGAGGTGTCGACGAACGGCTTGAGGTTGTCGTTGAAGAAGCTGTCGATCAGCCCGCCAGGGCCGAGCAGGCGGGTGAAGTCGTCGAGCGGCACGTCGGACGTGCTGGATGCGATGAACGGGTAGCGCTGGAACGCTTCCTCACAGAGCGGCAGCACCTTGGAGCGCCAGGCGTCCGACAGCGCGGTGCTGGCGCCGCTCGCGGTCAGCGCCGAGCTGCTTTGCGAGACGGTCGTCAGCATGGCCGCCACCGGCTTGGGCAGGTCGCGCGCCAGGTCCTTCAGCGACGCGGCGCCCCCGCCGCCACCACCCCCGCCGGCCAGTGCCGCAAGCTGCGCCTGCCCGGGGTTGGGCGCGTTGGCCGCCTGGTTCAGGTTCTGATACAGCCCCTGAATCTTCTGGATGGCTGCCTCCATCATCGCCGGATGGTCGGAGCTGCCGGCGACGAAGTCGTGGATGGTGCGGAAATGCTCGTCCACCCGCGTGGCCGGGTCCACGGGGTGGCCGGCGCCGGAAGCCGAGCCGCCGCCAAAGGCGTCGCCCATGATGCCGGCCAGCTCGTTCTGCTCGAGGGTGAGGCCCTTGCGTCCCTGGAAGGCGGCGAAGCCGGCGAATTTCTGGCCGATCTTGGCCGCCTTGCCTTCGGCCTTGCCGACCGCCTCGTCGGTGGCGTTGCTGCGGCTGAGCTGGGTCTGCGCGTCGATCGCTGTCAACAGGTCGCGCAGCGGCGAGTCCGGTGCGCTGAGCAGGTTCAACTCCTCCAGCCCGCCGGACATGCTGCCGAACGGCTTGATCGCCACGTCGGCAATCAGCGCGTCCCACTTCACCACGTAGTCGTCGAGGTAGAGCCCCAGCACGTCGCGTCGCAGCTTCGTCGCCTCGGCGATCGTCGCGGTGACGCCGCGGTCCGGCCTGCCCAGCACCCAGCCGTCTTCGGCCACGTCCTGGGTCACCTCAACCAGGCTCGGCAGGAAGATCTTGTGGTAGCCAGGCCAGGTGAAGATGCCGGGCACACCCGTGTTGAGCGGCCGGTGCGACCGCAGCTCGAAGACGCGCGCGGCACCCGGCCCCGCGTTGTCGGCCACCGTCCAGACCGGCAGCTCGCGCACCCGGCTGCTGCGCAGCAGCCGGTTGTAGCTGTACTCGGCCAGCGGCACCTGGGTGAGGATGCCGCGCACCTGGGCGATGAGCGGGCCGTCCAGCGGGATGGCGACGGTCGGATGGTCGAGCAGCGCCTCGACGTGGCCGGCAAGGTCGTCGCGCAGTGCCGCCTGGTCGTCGCCCGGGAAACTGGCGGCGAAATCGGCGCCCAGCCACTGCTCCACCAGGCCGCGGTCGAGCGGCCCCTGGCGGCCGAGGATCAGGTACACCTTCAGCGCCTGGTAGAGGAAGTCGGGCTTGCCCAGGTGCGTGCGCATCTGGTCCTCCAGCCGCGACAGCAGCCTGGGGAGCAGCAATGCGTTCAGCGCGCGGGTGTATCCGTCGATGGCGGCAGCGGTCAGCTTGTGGCCCTGGTAGAGGCCGAAGGTCAGCGAGATCGGGGTCGCGCGCTCGCGGTCGTCGTAGCCGCCCCTGATCGCGCGCGCGGTGTCGAGCGGCAGCAGCACCGGCGGCAGCGAGACGTCGTGCGGGCCCAGTTTCGCCAGCTCGGCGTATTGCGCGTCGTAATGCTGCACCTCGCCGTGCACCTGCGAGATGAGCGCGAGGTTGCTGAGGTAGCTCGCCGTCCAGACCCCGCACAGTAGCAGCAGCACCGCGGCCGCCCCGCCATAGGCGCCGTACTGGATCAGCTTCTGCCGGCGTTCCACCTTGGCATCCAGGCTGACCAGTCCCGCCTCGCCGAACACCACGTCGCGCATCAGCCGGGCGAGGAAGTAGCTGCGGCCAGCGCCGCTGAACGCGGTCACCGCCTGCCGCTGCAGGCCGAACTGGCCGGCCATCGCGCCGAGCAGCCGGTCGATGGGCGTTCCGTCCTGCGTGCCGCTGGTCAGGTAGACGCCGCGCAGCAGCGGCCGGGCTTCCAGGCGGCTGGGGCGGAACGTCTCTGTCAGGAACGCGCCGGCCACGTCGCGCAGCGAGGCGACCTGCTGCGGGAACCCGTAGAT
>CAXTNB010000200.1:0-5577 GCA_964245385.1 uncultured Acetobacteraceae bacterium
CATCATACGCGCGGACGCCTCGATCAGGGCATCCGTCAGCACCAGCCGGGCACCGCGAATCTCCGTGAGCGGCAGCGAGACCTCCGAGCCGTCGTCGAGCCGCATCCGCGCCAGCCCGCCCGCGGCGCCGAGCACGATGCCGGCGAAGCGCTTGCGCCCGTCGAGCGGCAGGTTCAGCTCGGCCTTGGCGCGATGCCCGGAGAAGCGGTTCCAGTCCTTCGCCCGGGTCAGCGGGCGGTCGATGCCGGCCGAGCTCACCTCCAGCTCCCAGGCGCCGGAGATCGGGTCCTCGACGTCGAGCACGGCGCTGACGGCGCGGCTGATCGCCTCGCAATCGTCGACGCCGATCAGCGTGCCGTCGGCGCGGTCGGCCATGATCTGCACGGTCGGCCGGTCGTGGCCGCGCACGGCGACCCGCACCAGCTCGTAGCCGAGCTCGGTCACGGCGGGCAGGATCAGGTCGGCGATGCGGGCCTCGAGCCCGATCAGCAGGGGAAGATCAGCGTCCAAAGCAAAAAAGGCGGCCGGTAAAGGCCACCCCCCGAAGTGCCGGAAGATAAGGTATGAGAACTAGATAGCCCTCCCGGCCGCAGCAGGCAAGCCTCGCGGCGCCGCAGCGTCCGGAGCCGGCACGATGCAGGTCAGTGTCGGCGTAGCACGCGACCCGCCGACAGCCGGCGCTCGGCGAGCCGCGCCAGGTGCACGAACGGCAGGCCGAGCAGCAGGTAGGCCGCGCCGATCATCAGGCCGGTGCCGACGTAGTCGTAGTAGGTCGTGGAAAGTCGCGTGTAGACCTGCGTCAGTTCCGACAGCGTGATCACGCTGACCAGCGAGGAGTCCTTGAGCAGCGAGATGAAGTCGTTGGTCATCACCGGCACCACGAAGCGGAACGCCTGCGGCACCACCACGTGGCGCAGCGCCTGCGCCTGCGTCATGTTCAGCGCCATCGCCGCCTCGCCCTGCCCGTGCGGCACCGACTGCAGGCCGGCGCGGTAGTTCTCCGCCTCGTAGGCGCCGTAGTTCAGGCCGAGCGCCACCACGCCCGCCAGGAACGGATCGAGCCGGATGCCGAAGGCCGGCAGGCCGTAGAAGATGAACAGGATCTGGATCAGCAGCGGCGTGCCGCGCACGATCTCGACGTAGAGCGCGGCCAGGATCGCGAGCGGCCGCGGGCCGTAGCCGCGCAGCAGCGCCAGCAGCAGCCCGACCGCGACCGCCAGCAGCATCGCGCAGGCCGACACCGCGAGCGTCAGCGCGGCACCCCAGCCGATCAGCGGCAGGAAGCCGGCGTAGCGGGCGAGCCGTTCGTGCCATGCCGACAGCGGCGCCGTCGCGTCGAGGTAGCGCTGCCACTGCGACGGCGCCACCGCCGCCGCATCGCCGGCGCCGCCGGCCGACATGCCGCGGTCCCACAGCTTCCAGCGCGACAGGATGCGGGTCAGCGTGCCGTCGCGGCGCATCGAGTCGAGCGCCGCGTCGATCGCCGCCAGCAGCGCCGCGTCGCCCTTGCGCACCGCGATGCCGTAGGACAGGGCGCCCACCGGCGCGCCCACCAGCTTCAGCCGCGGATCGGGCTGCGCGTAGTACAGCGCGATCGGCCAGTCGAGCAGCACCGCATCGACGCGGCGGGCGGCGAGATCGGCGTAGACGTTGATCTCCTCGTCGTAGGTGCGCACGGCGATCGAGGGATCGTCGCGCAGGATGCGCTCGGCGAGGCTCGCCTTCAGCGTGCCGACCACGTGGCCGCGCAGCTGCGCCAGCGTGTCGAGCCCGCGCTGCCCGCGTCGCACCACGATCTGCTCGAAGGTGCGGTAGTATGGCTGCGAGAAATCCACCGCGCGCGCATGCTCCGGCGTGATCTCCAGGCCGTCGATCACCACGTCGTAGAGGTCGCGCTGCAGGCCGGGGATCAACCCGTCCCAGTCGTTCTGCACCATCACCGGCCGGCGTCCCAGGCGGGCGGCGACGGCCTCGATGATCTCGGTCTCGAAGCCGGTGACGTGCGCCTGCTCGATCGGGTCGTCGAACACGTAGGGCGCCCCGGACTGCGCGTCGGCACCCCAGCGCAGCGGCGCGGCGGCGCGTCCGGACGCGCTCGCCCACGGTCCGGCCAGCATCCCCGCCAGCAGCGGCGCGGCCAGCAGCGGTGCGGCCAGCAGCGCCAGCCGCCGGCTCACGTCGCGATCCTCAGGAAGCGCCGCGTCGCCGGCTCGGCGGCGTCGGCGAACAGGATGTCGGGTTCCGCGATCTCCACGATGCGCCCCTCCTGCATGAACGCCACCCGGTCCGACGCCGCCCTGGCGAACGCCATCTCGTGCGTCACCACGATCTGGGTCATGCCGTCGCGGTCGAGCTGTCGCATCACCGACAGCACCTCGTCGGTCAGCGCCGGATCCAGCGCCGAGGTCGGCTCGTCGTACAGCATCACCCGCGGCTCCATCGCGAGTGCGCGCGCGATCGCGGCGCGCTGCTGCTGGCCGCCCGACAGGGTGACCGGATAGCGCTGGGCGACCGCGGCCAGGCCCACCTTGTCCAGCAGCGCCAGCGCGCGGGCACGCGCCTCGTGCCGCGGCACCGCGCGGACCACCACCGGCGCCAGCATGACGTTCTCCAGCACGGTGCGGTGCGCGAACAGGTTGAAGCCCTGGAACACCATGCCGACGGCGCCGCGCAGCCGGTGCGACCGGCGCTCGTCCTCGCGCGTCCAGCGTCGGCCGGGCTCGCGCGTGATCGAGATGCCGGCCACCGAGACGGTGCCGCGATCCGGCCGCTCCAGCAGGTTCAGGCAGCGCAGCAGCGTCGACTTGCCGCAGCCGGACGGCCCGATGACCGACACCAGCTCGCCCTCCTCGACCGCGAGCGAGACGTCCGACAGCACCGCCTGCCCGTCGAACGCCTTGCCGAGCCCGCGCGCGCTGACGATCGCTCCAGACACAGAGGCTCCTCCGAGAGCAGCGACCGACCTAGAGCAAGCGCCGCAGGCCGGCAAGGCGCCCGTTCCCGCGAGCCGGGCTGGCATCCCTGCCGTGGCGGCGCGCGGAGGAGGGTGCACGGCAATGCCGCGCTGGCCCCCTCAGGCTGGACGATCGGTGGCGCGCGAGGGAAGCTCGTGGCCAGGGTCGCGTGCGCGACCTGTGGAGGAGACCGGATGCGTCCGACACGCCTGCCGTGGGCCCTGTGCGCGACCCTGCTGGCGGCTCACGGGTGGGGCGCGCGGGCGCAGAGCGCAGCCAACCTGGCGGCGCTCCGGGGACTCGCTCCGGTCGCGGCACTCCAGAACAGCATCCCCGGCAGGGCAGCGCTCGCCGCCAACCTCCGGATCACCGGCGGCATCCAGACCGGCACCATCAGGCAACCGCTGCTGGCATCGTTCCCCGACCAGCAGCGCAGGGCGCTCAGGGACGCCTTCATCACCGGGTGGGACCTCGCCGAACTCTCCGACGGCCTCGGCACCGTGCTCGGCCCCGCCTACCGGAAGCATGCGGATTATCGCTCCGCCAGGCGGTACAGCAACGTCTCCCCGGCGATCGCCAACCTGATCGCCTACACCATCGAGACCACCGAACGGGATTCGGACACGGCGAAGTTCTTCCTCGCGAACGCGACGATCGACAAGGCGGGCGACAAGGCGGGCGACAAGGCGGGCGACAAGGGAGGCGCCGCGGCGCAGATCCTGACCGCGGAGCACGGGGTCACCGACGTCTTCGGCAGAGCCTACGGCCAGCCGGCCGGCAGCGCCGACGCCGACCCGTACGGCGACTCGCGGCCGTTCCAGACGGAGCCGACGCTGAGGCGGTTCTCCGGCAGAGACTATTTCGGAAGGGCCACCACGAACCTCCGCTGGCTGAGGGGGCCGGCGCAGGACCTGGTGGCGAGCCCCTCCTACCCGAGCGGCCACACGACCTACGGCTATGCCGGGTCGGTGCTCCTCGCGCTGCTGGTCCCGTCGCGCTACGCGCAGGAGATGACGCGGGCCGCGGAGTACGGCAACGACCGGATCATCATCGGCGCGCACTACGCGATGGACGTCATCGCGGGCAGGACGCTGGCGCTGTACGATCTGGCGCATCTGCTCGCCAACGATCCGGCCTATGTCGGACAGGACAGGAGCCACGCGACGAGCATTCGAGATTATCGCGGCGCGGTGGCGAACGCGCGTCACGACCTGCTCCGGGTCCTGCGCAAGCAGTGCGGCGAGCCCGTTCCGGACTGCGCGGCGGCGGACCGGGGCCGCTTCAGGCACCAGGCGGCGAACCAGGCGATGGTCGAGGCGACCCTGAGCTACGGCTTGCCGACGGTGCACGCGAACACCGCGTCCGGCACGGAAGACGTCTCGAGGCTGGCGCCGGAGGCGGGCAACCTGCTGACGGCGGCGTTCCCCTCGCTGACCTTGGCGCAGGCCGACGGGATCCTGACCTCGACCGAAGGGCCCGGCGGCGGCTTCCTGGACGACGGCTCCGGGTTCGGACTCTACTCCCGGATCGACCTCGCCGCGGCGGCCGCCCGGGCGGCCGCGCAGCAACCCGATCTCAGTAGCGGCGAACGAGGCGAAGAAGTTCCCTGAACGCATCGAAGACTTCGGCGACCTCCGCGAGCACGACGAAGCCGATCGCGTAGAACCAAGGCTCGACCTTCCGCGTCAGGTCGAGCTGCGAGCGGTAGACCCGGCGCAGCGGCGGTGCGTTGGCGAGTATCGCGGCGGCGACGCCGACCGCGATTCCGCCGAGCAGGTCGAACGGATAATGGATCCCCTCGTACACTCTCGGCAGGGAGAACAGGAGGAACGTCGCGACCGACAGCGTCAGGGCCAGAGCACGGTTCAGCGCGAACAGCCCGAGAGGCAACGCGATGCACAGGGCCGCCGTGTCGCTCGGGAACGCACTCCAGTTCACCAGGTCCGGCAGATACGACGCCTTCAGCGCGCGGAATCCGCTCGCGCCGTCGAACATGGGTCGATTCTCGAACGGAAGCACGTGGGTCAGCAACCGCGCGGCGCCGATAGCCAGGGCGCCTCCGACCAGTCCTCCGACCACGCGCGAGCGCTGCACGGCGGCGGGATATCGGAACCAGCAGAACATGTAAGGAGCCGTTAGGAATATTTCCCTCAGGAGATTGTTCTGACTGACGGTGGTGATCGTCATGTCGACGAGCGGACGGCCGGCGAAACCGTTCAAGCAGTGGAACAACAGCAGATTGATCTTCCAGTAAACGCCCAAGCCGGTCGTCCTCGTCGCGTGCACCGATCGCATAGAGCAACGGCGTTAAGCGCAACGCACCTCCTCCGCATCATCGATTACGTTTTGAAACAACGACAGGGCTCGATCGCTCGGCGCCTCGCGTAACGACCGGGAGACGCGGCCGTGGCGGCGACGTCGCGACGCCACCGAAACTGTCGCGCCTTGCCTCAGAACTCCAGCAGGGTCTCGCGCAGGGTGCTGGTGGTGTAGGCGGTGCGGGTCAGGCCGCGGCGCTGCAGCGCCGGCACCAGTCCGTCGGCGATCGAGGCGATGTAGCTCCGGCTCAGCCGATGATACGGCGCGGTGAGCAGGAAGCCGTCGCCGCCGACCGCCGCCATCG
>CAXTNB010000201.1:0-1781 GCA_964245385.1 uncultured Acetobacteraceae bacterium
GCATCTGGTAGCCGCCGCACAGCCCGATCACGTGGCCGCCGCGGCGGCGATGCGCGCGCAGGTCGATGTCCCAGCCCTCGGCGCGAAGCGCGGCCAGGTCGGCGAGCGTCGCCTTGGAGCCGGGCAGGATCACCAGCGCGCACGGCGCCGGCAGCGGCTCTCCGGGTGCGATCATCGTCAGGCTCACGCCGGGCTCGGCGCGCAGCGGATCGAGGTCGTCGAAGTTGGCGATGTGCGGCAGCATCGGCACCGCGATGCGCAGCGGCCCGTCGCGCCCGCGGGACGGCAGGAGGTCGGCCGCGTCCTCCGCCGGCAGGGCGCGCACCGCGTCGAGGAACGGCACCAGCCCGAGCGCCGGCCAGCCGGTCAGGCGCGCGATCGTGCGCATGCCCTCGTCGAACAGCGAGGCGTCGCCGCGCATCCGGTTGACGATGAAGCCCCTGATCATCGTGGCGTCCTCGGGGTCCAGCACCGTGCGGGTGCCGACCAGGCTCGCGATCACGCCGCCGCGGTCGATGTCGCCGAGCAGCACCACCGGCGTGCCACTGGCGCGGGCGAAACCCATGTTGGCGATGTCGCCGGCGCGCAGGTTGGTCTCCGAGGCGCTGCCCGCACCCTCGACCAGCACGATGTCGGCCTGCGCGCGCAGCCGCTCGAAGCTGTGCATCACCTGGGTCATCAGCGACGGCTTCAGCGCCTGGTACTCGCGCGCGCGGACGTTGCCGCGTACCCGACCCTGCACCACCAGCTGCGCGCCGATCTCGCTCTGCGGCTTGAGCAGCACCGGGTTCATGTGCACGCTGGGCACGACGCCGCAGGCGCGCGCCTGCAGCGCCTGGGCGCGGCCGATCTCGCCGCCCTCGTCCCCGTCGCCTTCGGCCACGGCGGCGTTGTTCGACATGTTCTGCGGCTTGAACGGACGCACGACGAGGCCGCGCCGGGTCAGCGCGCGCGCCAGCCCCGCGACGATCACCGACTTGCCCACCGACGAGCCGGTGCCCTGGATCATCAGGGCGCGCATCAGAACTCGATCCCCTCCTGCGCCTTCACGCCCCCCGCGAAATGATGCTTCACCGCGCCCATCTCGGTGACCAGGTCGGCGGCCTCGACCAGCGACGGCTTCGCGTGGCGGCCGGTCACCACCACGTGCAGCATCGGCGGCCGCGACGCGATCGCGGCCAGCACCTCGTCGAGCGGGAGGTAGTCGTAGCGCAGCGCGATGTTCAGCTCGTCCAGCACCAGCAGCTACAGGTCGTCGCGCGCCAGCAGCGCGCGCGCCCGCTCCCAGGCGAGCCTGCAGGCGGCGACGTCGCGCGCGCGGTCCTGGGTCTCCCAGGTGAAGCCCTCGCCCATGGTGTGCCACTCCACCAGCGGGCCGAAGCCCTCGAGCACGCGCCGCTCGCCGGTGTCCCACGCACCCTTGATGAACTGCACCATCGCGGTGCGTCGGCCGCGGCCGATCATGCGCAGCATCAGCCCGATCGCGGCGGTCGATTTCCCCTTGCCCGGGCCGGTATGGACGATCAGCAGTCCCTTCTCGACGGTCTTGCCGGCGACCTCGCGATCCTGCACCGCCTTGCGCTTGGCCATGCGCGTGCGGTGGCGCGCCGCCTCGTCCTGCTCGCTCAAACGGGTGATCCTTTCAGCGTCAGCGGCAGCCCGGCCGCGACCAGCACCACGTGGTCGGCGCGGGCGGCGAGGCGCTGGTGCAGCGAGCCGGCGGCGTCGCGGAAGCGTCGCGCCAGCGCGTGCTCCGGCACGATACCGAGGCCGACCTCGCT
>CAXTNB010000201.1:1791-5567 GCA_964245385.1 uncultured Acetobacteraceae bacterium
GCGGTCCAGCGCGTCGTCCAGCGCCAGCGGCGCCTCGACGGTGCGCCAGCCGCCGTCGCGTCGCGCCCGGTGCAGCGCGATCCGCTCGCGCATCTCGTCGTCGTATGCGGCCGCGGTGGCGACGTAGGTCCAGGGCGGCGGCCGGGTCGTGATCAGGCCCTCGGCGTGGCGGCTCTTGCCGGAGCGTGCGCCGCCGAGGACGAGCGCGAGCGGTGGGGGCAGGTCGGTCAGCTTGGCACCTTTGACGCTCTCGGGCACGAGGGCATACCCTGCGCGTCCCGCGGCTTCCATCACCATGGTCGAGATACGATGACAGAGGCGCGCGCCTCCCTGCATGTCTGCACCACCTGCCGCGCCGGGCAGCAGCCTGCGCAGCACGTCGAGACCCCCGGCGCCGTGCTGCATCGCCGCTTGCAGGCCCTGCTGGCGGAGCGGGCAGGGGCGCCGGTGCGCCTGCTGGAAGCCAAGTGCCTGTCGAACTGCGACCGGGGCTGCTCGGCGGCGATCGCCATGCCCGGCAAGTGGAGCTACCTGCTGGGCGGCCTCGATCTCGATCGTGCCGCCGACCTGCTGGCCTACGCGGCGATCTACGCGGCCTCCGAGACCGGCACCGTGCTGCCCTCGAAACGGCCGGCCTCGCTGGCCGGGATGGTGCACGGCCGCATCCCGGCGCTGCCGGCATGAGTGCGCGCATCCCCGCCACCGTCATCACCGGCTTCCTCGGCGCGGGCAAGACGACGCTGCTGCGCCACGTGCTGGAGCATGCCGGCGGACGCCGCATCGCGATCATCGTCAACGAGTTCGGCGCCCTCGGCATCGACGGCGAGACACTGCGCAGCTGCGGCATCCAGGGTTGCACCGACGACGACATCATCGAGCTGGCCAACGGCTGCATCTGCTGCACGGTCGCCGAGGACTTCCTGCCGACGATGCAGAAACTGCTCGACCGTGCCGATCCGCCGGAGCACGTGGTGATCGAGACCTCCGGCCTGGCGCTGCCCAAGCCGCTGCTGCGCGCCTTCAACTGGCCGACGATACGCACCCGCATGACCGTCGACGGGGTGGTGACGGTGATCGACGCGCCCGCGGTCGCCGACGGGCGCTTCGCCGACGACCCCGACGCGGTGGCGCGCGCCCGCGCCGCCGACCCGTCGCTCGATCACGACAACCCGCTGTCGGAGGTCTACGAGGACCAGCTGCTCTGCGCCGACCTGGTGGTGCTGAACAAGACCGACCTGCTCGACGACGCGGCGTGTGCCGCGATCGAGCGCGACATCGCCGCCCTGATCCCGCGAGCGGTCAAGATCCTGCGCGTCTCGGAGGGACGTGTGGCACCCGGCGTGCTGCTCGGGCTGGAGGGCGCCTCGCAGGACGACCTCGAGGCGCGGCGGTCGCACCACGACGACGAGGCCGAGCACGAGCACGACGACTTCGAGAGCTTCGTGGTGCCGATGGCCGAGATCGGCGCCGCGGACGCGCTGGTCGCGGTGCTCCGCGAGCTCGCCGCGGCGCACGACATCCTGCGCATAAAGGGCTTCGTCGCGGTGCGCGGCAAGCCGATGCGGCTCGCGGTGCAGGCGGTGGGCACCCGCGTCCGCCACCAGTTCGATCGCGCCTGGTCGCCGGCGGAAGGGCGTGCCGGCAACCTGGTGGTGATCGGTCGCACCGGCCTCGACCGCGCCGCGATCTGCGAGCGGCTCCGTGCCTCGGTCCCCGGCACGGCGGACGCACTCGCGATCCACGCCTCGGGCTGATCCCGTGCACCTGCTGGTCCGCGAGGTCCGGACGCTCGACGAGGCGGAAGCGGCGGTCGATCCGGGGCTCGCACCCGCCGAGCTGGTGTTCCTCTCCTTCTCGGACAGCGACCTCGGCAGCTGGGCGCGAGCGGCGCAGCAGGGGCCGGCGGGGCAGGGGCCGTCGCTGTGCCTCGCCAGCCTGGCGCGGCTGCGCCACCCGATGTCGGTCGACCTGCTGGTCGAGCAGCTGATCTCGCGCGCGCGCTGCGTGGTGATCCGGCTGCTGGGCGGCATCGAGTACTGGCGCTACGGCGTCGAGGAGGTGGCCGCCTGCTGCCGCAGGGAGGGAATCGCGCTCGCCCTGCTGCCCGGCGACGGCGGCCCGGACGCGCGGCTCGCCGAGCTCTCCACCGTGGGCGCCGCGCAGCTGGCGCGGCTGGACGGCTTCCTGCGCCAGGGCGGCCCGCGCAACGTCCGGCACGCGCTGTCGCTCGCCGCCCACCTGGCCGGGCTCGCGGCGGATGACGGCGCGCAGCCGCAGGCGCTGCCGGAGGCGGGATGGTTCGAGCTGCCGGGCCTGCAGGACCCGGCGCGCCCGCTCGCGACCATCGTGTTCTACCGCTCGCACCTCGCCTGCGGCGACACCGAGCCGGTCACCGCGCTGGCCCACGCGCTGTGGCAGCGCGGCCTGTCGGTGCAGGCGATGTTCGCCAGCAGCCTCAAGGACCCGGCCGCCGCCGGCTTCGTCGCGGCCGGGCTGCGCGACTCGCGTCCCGCGGTGGTGCTCAGCGCCACCGCCTTCTCGGCGCGCGGCGTCGCCGGCTCGCCGCTGGACGCCGCCGGCGTGCCGGGGCTGCAGCTGGTGCTCGCCGTCGCCGGCCGCGAGGCGTGGCACGACAGCCGGCGCGGCCTGTCGCAGACCGATCTCGCCATGCAGGTGGTGCTGCCCGAGCTCGACGGCCGGCTGCTCACCACGGCGATCTCGTTCAAGGCGGCGGACGCCTCGCTCGGTGCGGAGCACCCCCGCACCGTCAACCGCGCCGACCCGGACGGCATCGCGCTGGCCGCCGACCGCGCCGCCGGCTGGGCGCGGCTGGGCGCCACGGCCGCCGCGTCGCGCCGGATCGCGATCATGCTGTCGGACTATCCCGGCCTCGCCGGCCAGGTGGCGCACGCGGTCGGTCTGGACACGTTCGCGAGCCTGCGCGCCATGCTCTGCCGGCTGCGGCGCGAGGGCTACGCCACCGCCGCACCCGCCGGGCCGGAGGCGCTGCTGGCGCACGCGCTGTGCGAGGCGCCGGCGCTGCCGTTCCTCGGGCTCGCGGACTACGCGGCGCTGCGGACGCAGCTGCCGGCGGCGCTGAACCGCGCCCTCGACGCCGCCTGGGGCGACCCCGCCGACGACCCGGCGGTGCGCGACGGCGCCTTCACGCTGCGCCACCTGCGGCTCGGCGAGGTGGTGGTCGCGGTGCAACCCGACCGCGGCAGCCGCGAGGATCGCAGGGCCGGCTACCACGACCCGGACACGCCGCCGCGTCACCTGCACGTCGCCTGCACCCTGTGGCTGCGCCTCATGCTCGGGGTGCATGCGGTGGTCCATCTCGGCACCCACGGCACGCTCGAGTGGCTGCCCGGCAAGGCCGCGGCCCTGTCGGCCGCCTGCTGGCCGGCGGCGCTGCTGCGCGGCATGCCGGTGATCTACCCGTTCATCGTCAACAACCCGGGCGAGGCGGCGGTGGCCAAGCGACGTCTCGGCGCGGTGACCATCGGCCACCTGACGCCGCCGATGGCGCGCGCCGGCAGCGGCGCCGCGGCGCGGACGCTGGAGCGGCTGATCGACGACTATGCCGCCGCCGACGGGCTCGACCGCCGACGGGGTGCGATGCTGCGCGGCGAGATCCTGTCGCGCGCGGCCGAGCTCGGCCTGCTCGCCGAGAGCGGCGCGGATCGCGCGGGCGACGAGGACGAGGCGCTGTCGCGCCTCGATGCCTGGCTCTGCGACGTCAAGGACCTGCAGATCCGCGATGGGCTGCACGTGTT
>CAXTNB010000202.1:0-3552 GCA_964245385.1 uncultured Acetobacteraceae bacterium
GCCATCGCGTTGCGCGCCAACGGCGCGTGCGTGTTGACGGGATTGATCATCGGCGTCCTCCCCATGGCCTCAGAGTGCCATTTTATTCTCCGACGATAGTAGCGAAGCGGCCGCGCCGATAGTTGCGGTCGGGGTGCCGGACGCTAAAACTCGCGGGCGGCGGCGACGGACGCGCCCCCGGGCGGGAACGGCCCCGGGGGATCCGGCTCGTCAGCCCAGGATGATCCGCTTCAGCCCTTCCGCCAGCAGCCCGACCGCGGCGACGCTGGCGGCCCAGATGCCGACGAACCACAGCACCCGCCGCGCCAGCGGCGCCGGGGTGGCCGGTCGCCGATCGCGCGCGAGCTTCGGCGGCGGCACGCTAGTGATAATGCGTCTCCGCCCCGACCTTGCCGCGGAACACCCAGTAGGCGTAGCCGGTATAGGCCAGGATGGTGGGGATCAGCACGGAGGCGCCGACCAGCAGGAACACCTGGCTGCTCGGCGGCGAGGAGGCGTCCCAGATGGTGATGCCGGGCGGCACGATGTACGGCCAGACGCTGATCCCCAGCCCGGTGAAGGACAGGAAGAACCAGCCCAGCGCGCAGAGCAGCGGCGTGATGTGGTGGCCCTCGCTCGCCAGGCCGCGCCAGAACAGCACCGCCAGCACCGCGACCAGCACCGGCACCGGGCTGACCAGGATCACCCGCGGCCACACGTACCAGTGGCGCAGGTACTGCACGTGCAGCAGCGGCGTCCACAGGCTGACGATGACGATCGCGGCCAGCGTCGCCGCACCGAGCAGGCGGGCCTGCCGGCGCAGCCGGGCCTGCATCGGGCCCTCGGTGCGCCAGACCAGGTAGCAGGCGCCGAGCAGCGCGTAGCCGATCACCACGGCCACGCCGCACAGCAGCGAGAACGGGCTGAGCCAGTCCCACCAGCCGCCGGCATAGGCGCCGTCGACGACGCGTATGCCCTGCACCAGCGCGCCGAGGATCAGGCCCTGGCAGAACCCGGCCATCACCGAGCCGCCGAAGAAGGAGAGGTCCCACAGGTGCAGCCCGATCCGGCTCAGCGCGCGGAAGCGGAACTCGAACGCGACGCCGCGGAAGATCAGCGCCAGCAGCATCGCGATGATCGGCGGGTACAGCGCCGGCAGGATGGTGGCGTAGGCGAGCGGGAACACGCCGTAGAGCGCCGCCCCGCCCAGGATCAG
This sequence comes from uncultured Acetobacteraceae bacterium, assembly GCA_964245385.1. Lineage (GTDB taxonomy): Bacteria > Pseudomonadota > Alphaproteobacteria > Acetobacterales > Acetobacteraceae > Lichenicoccus. The sequence continues at coordinate 1,196 of CAXTNB010000202.1, forward strand.
CCAAGTCTCGTTGCCGTCCCACACCGGTGCCACGGTGTTGACCATGACGTCGCGGTCGGCCTTGGCCGGCTCGACCGCGAACAGGATGCCGATGCCGAGGTCGAACCCGTCGAGCACGATGTAGGCCAGGATGGTGAAGGCGGAGATGCACGCCCACACCACCGGCAGCCAGATCGCGGGAGGACCCATGGCGCTCACTCCGCCGCGGAGGGATGCTGGCCGGGCGCGCCGAGATGGTCGAGCACCCGCTTGCCCGGACCCTGCGCCGGTCCGGGATTGATGCCGGCAGTGCGGATCGGCTCGTGCTCGTTGATGCCGGGTTCGCCGCGCTCCGGCGCCTGGGCCATCATCCGCAGCAGGATGACCACGCCGGCGCCGAACACCACGAAGTAGACGATCACGAACGCGACCATCGAGGTGGCGATGCCGGGCAGCGCGATCGGCGAGACGCTCTCGCTGGTGCGCATCTGGCCGTAGATCGTGTAGGGCTGGCGGCCGACCTCGGTGGTGATCCAGCCGCACAGCAGCGCGACGAAGCCGGCCGGCGTCATCAGCACCATCAGGCGGTGCAGCCACGGGCTGTCGTACAGCGTGCCGCGCCAGCGCAGCCACAGGCTGACGAAGCCGGTCAGCGCCATCAGCATGCCGATCCCCACCATGATCCGGAAGGTGAAGAAGATCAGCGGCGAGTACGGCTGGTCGGCGCGCGGGAAGTCCTTCAGCCCGGGCACCCGGCCGTCGAGGCTGTGGGTCAGGATCAGCGAGCCGGCGAGCGGCAGCTCGATCTTGTAGTCGGTGCGCTGCTGCTTCATGTTCGGGATGCCGAACAGGATCTCCGGCGCGCGCGTCCTGCTGTCGAAGTCGCCCTCCATGGCGGCGATCTTCGCCGGCTGGTACTGCAGGGTGTTGAGCCCCTGGGTGTCGCCGGCGAGGATCTGCAGCGGCGCCACGATCGCCGCCATCCACATCGCCATCGAGAACATCGTGCGCACCGCCTCGGTCGGCGCGCGACGGCGCGCGCGGTCGCGCAGCAGGTGGTAGGCGCCGACGCCGGCCACCACGAAGGCGACGCAGAGGAACGCGGCCAGGCCCATATGCACCAGGCGATAGGGGAAGGAGGGATTGAAGATGATCGCCCACCAGTCGGCGGGCAGGAACCGGCCGGTGCCCTTCTCGATGGTGTAGCCGCGCGGCGTCTGCATCCAGCTGTTCGACGCCAGGATCCAGGACATCGAGATCAGGGTGCCGAACGAGACCAGGCAGGTGGCGAGGAAGTGCAGCCCGCGCCCGACCCGGTTCATGCCGAACAGCATGACGCCGAGGAAGCCCGCCTCGAGGAAGAAGGCGGTGAGCACCTCGTAGGCCAGCATCGGGCCGAGCACCGGTCCGGCGCGCCGGGCGAACACCGACCAGTTGGTGCCGAACTCGTAGGACATCACCACGCCGGAGACCACGCCCATGGCGAAGCCGACCGAGAAGATCTTCACCCAGTAGCGGAACAGGTCGAGATAGACCTGACGCCCGGTGCGCAGCCACAGCCCTTCCAGCACCGCGAGGTAGGCGGCGAGCCCGATCGAGAACGCCGGAAACACGATGTGGAACCCGACCGTGAAGGCGAACTGCGCGCGGGCGAGGTGGAAGGCGTCGATGCCGAACATGATCAGTGCGCCCTATGCGCCAGCCTAGTGGTTCCCTTGTGCAGCGCGACATAGGCGCCGCCCCGGTCGCCCGGAAGCCGTCGCACGATCACGCTCACGGCACCGCATCCGGCCCGCCGAAGCGCGGCAGCTGCAGCAACGGGATCCGCCCGAGCGAGAACAGCCCGGCGCGCAGGGTCAGCGGCAGCTCGATCGGGGCGGCCCCGGCCGGCGCCGACGCGCCGCCCGGTCCGGCATCCTGCGCCTGGCCGATCAGCCCGAGCACCGCCCGCACCGCGGCACGGGTCGAGGCGCTGATCCGCCGGCCGGCGGCCAGGCCGTCGAGCAGCCGGTCGGCGCCGGCGACCTGGACGACGAAGCTGCCTTCCGGCTGCCAGCGCGGGTCGAACCGGACCTGTCCGCTGGCGTCGATCATCGCCCCGTCCCATCGCAGCGCCGCCTGTCGCAGCAGCACCCGGCTCGCCGCACCGCTGCCGATCAGCGACAGCTCGAGCGCCGCTCGCGGGACCCGCAGGCCGGAGGCCCACGCAGGCGGCAGGTCGACCCCGTCCAGTGCCAGCGTAGTGGCGCGCGCGGTGCCGGTCCAGCGCAGGCTGCCGCGCAGCGCGCCCACCGTCAGCAGCTGAGCCGGGCCGTCGCCCGGCAGCACCAGGTGCAGGGCGCGGGCGGCGAGCCGTAGCTCGCCGCCGGACGCGCGGT
>CAXTNB010000202.1:3562-5551 GCA_964245385.1 uncultured Acetobacteraceae bacterium
CCGCACGCCGTCGCGGAGTTCGCCGGCGCCGGCCGCGGCGATCACCTGCACGCCGCCGGGCAGGATCGCGATCCGGCGCGGATGCAGCGGCGACAGCGAGACGGTGACGCGCTCCGCCGTCCACGACAGGCCGTCGGGAAGTCCCGGCAGCAGGCCGCGTCCGCCCTGCAGCCGCGGCGCCGCCAGGGTCAGGGTGGCGCCGAACGGCCAGCCGCCGCGTCGCGACCCCGCGACCTCGAGCTGCCACCCCGCCTCGTGCGCCTGCTGCACGAGGCCGGCGAGCCTGCGATCGAGCAGGCGCTGCAGCTGCAGCCAGCCGAGCAGGTCGATGCCGAGCAGCAGGGCGGCGAGCAGCAGCCAGATCGCCGGCGCGCCGATCCGCCGCCGCCGCCGGCCCGGTCCGGGGAGCGCCGGCACTTCGCGACGATGTTGCATCAGCGAGCTCATAGTTGACCTGGGGCTCGTCGGCGAAGCCCATGGCGCCGTTCATTTTCCCCGGTCGGGGTCGCGACCGCGGATTCCATCCACAGTGGCCGCGCCGCGCCGCGGCGGGAGAAGCGCGCGGGCGCCGTGCTGCGCCGCGCGCCGCCGCCCGGATCGCGCCGTCCGCGACGTCTCAGGAAAAAATCGTTTTGTATACTAGGGATTTGCCGGGTTCCGTGGCAGCTTCGTTTCGGCTTGCGAGGGAGCGAGGCGGTCGGCCCTGATCGCCGCGGTTCCGGCGCGGCGCGATCGGTCACGTGTTTCACATCCCGCGCGACATCGCGCCCACAGACTTGTCCACAGCTTTGTCCGCTGACGCGAGATTGACGATCCTGGCCTCCTCACGGCTCCAGGCAGCGCGGATCGCCTCCAGCAGCGCCGCCCGGCCGCCCCCCCCCCGCCTCCTGAGCGCGGCCGGCGCGATCGGCGGGGCGATGGCGATGTGGATGGTGCCGGGGCGCTTGACGAAGGCGCGGCGCGACCAGCAGCGCCCGGAATCGGTCGCCACCGGCAGCACCGGCAGTCCGGCATGCGCCGCCAGGGCCGCGATGCCGGGCTGCAGCGGCAGGATCTCGCCGGCCGCCGCGCGCGTGCCTTCGGGAAAGATCACGATCTGCCGGCGGTCGGCCACCGCCGCGTCGACCTCGTGCAGCAGCCCGCGCAGCGCGCGCGCGCCGGCCTCACGGTCGATCGGGATCATGCCGCTCAGCAGCAGCATCGGGCCGACCAGGGGCAGGCGGGTGAGCTCGCGCTTCATGACGTAGGCCGGACGCGGCAGCAGCGTCAGCCACACCAGCGTGTCGAACGCGGACTGGTGCTGGGAGGCGATCAGCACCGGCCCCTGCGGCAGGTGCTCGGCGCCGCTCAGCACGATGCGGACGCCGCAGATCACGCCGAGGCCGCGCAGCACCAGCCGGCACCACAGCGTCGCGTAGGGAAGCGCCCGCTCGCGCGCGAACAGCCGTATCCAGAAGGCGCCCAGCCCCATCGCCAGGGTGACGAGGAGGAAGTACAGGTTGAACAGGCAGGCCCGCAGCAGCGTCATGTCACCTCCTGCAGATGCAGGTTGGCGGCCAGGCCGGAGGCGACCAGCAGCCACTTGTCGTATTCCATCAGCAGCAGCCGCAGCGTGCCGAGCGAGCCGGGGCGCTGCAGCGCCGGCGGCAGCACCGGATAGGCGTACAGCGTGGCATCGGGCAGCGCCGCGGCGATCTCGGCCAGCGCGCGCTGCATGTGATAGCCGGCGGTGACCACGATCAGGCTGTGCAGGCCGTTGTCGCGCGCCCACTCGGCGGTCTCGATGGCGTTGCCGTGGGTCGAGGTCGCGGCGTGGCCGAGGCTGATGCGCGGCCACAGCCCGCGGCCGTGCGGCAGCCTGAGGTCGCCGGCGCGTATCAGCGCCGGCAGGTCGAGGCCGGGCGTGACGCCGGAGATCAGCATCAGCCGGGCGCGGTCGGCGGCGAGCAGCGACAGCGCCGCCTCGATCCGGCCCGCGCCGCCGGTGAG